>JAHQWZ010000237.1 GCA_029856425.1 Candidatus Thorarchaeota archaeon | reverse complement strand
ACTAATCACTCTCTCGTGAAATGTTTCTATCTCAGGCCTAAGAAGGGTTTCAGGTCCAGTATACATGATGGAAGATGACTTGCCAATCGGGTCTGATTTAAGAATCTGGTCTGAGTTCTTCATCATAGTTGAGAATGCTTCGATGAGAGTTGGGTGACCCCTTGAACGCACAGACGCAAGTTCGAAGAGCTTTCCATCTCGAATAGCCTGTCGAACTCTACGCATCTCGGCAGCACTCACGTAAAGGTTGTGTTTCATCAGACTCAGGTCACGCTCAGGCTTGTCAAGCTTCAAGAGCTCCCTAGCATCTGTTGTACTGCAGATGGGACACTCGCATGGAAGCTCTTCTATTTGATCTAGGTGCATAGTACCTGTGGGGAAAAGCATTCGACCTGACTCTGCAAACTTGGCATATGAAGCTGAATCGAAAAAGTCACAGCCTAGTAGAGCTGCCTGCGCGAAGAGCATCGGATGCCCACATCCAAACAGATGGACAGGTCTATCTAATGGAAGGAATCTCTTGGAAGCGAGAACCACCTGTACTATCTCCGAGTATCGATACTGCTCCATCAGAGGGACCACACCTCCAATCGGATGTATATCGAAGTCCATCTGCGCAAGCTCCCTGGCTGAGCTCTCTCTAAGGTCCTCATAGATGCCTCCCTGTACCGTTCCGGCAAGCATCATGTTTCCCTTTTCTCCTACAGAGAGCCGCGCTCTCTCAAGCGATACAGCTACGTCCTGTTCTACCTTGGTCCTTCCTGCTTTTAGATCAGAGAACACGTCAAGGATGGTCCCAACGTCTGTACCAATAGTCTTCTGGAACTCTACAATTCCCAGTGGATCAATCTCTCCCTCAGCAAGCCCATGAGAATACATCTGGAACGTGCCAGAGTCTGTCATGATTGGTCCATCAAAGCTGAGAAGTCCATGTACACCAGCGTCAACTGCTTTTGTACGGAAACGTTCCTGCGACTGGATTATGTAGGAGTTTGTTATCAGCATTTGAAATCCAAACTCGTCTATAAAATCCTGTGGAGTTATCGCTGATTTGCCCGGATGAACCACTGGCATAAGAAGCGGTGTCTTTACGGTGCCGTGGGGCGTGGTGAATCTCCCAAGCCTTGCCATTCCATCCTTTGCACGTATTTCAAAGTGGGTCATTTCCGTCCTCTTGGTGTGCCTTCTGATTTGCCCAATAATCTTTCCCTGTGACATGAATGGAACGCTTTAAGATGGTTCACTATATCCAAATGACAATGACTAATGTCAAAGCTCTACTCGTACAGAGGCGTAATTACAAGGATCCTAATCTACTCAGTGAGTTTGAGGCGCTCGCAAGAACGGCGGGTTATGAGGTTGCAGGGACATTTGATTTTGTGGATGTGCAATCTGCCAAATATGGTATTAAAAGCGGCAAAGTTGAACAGATTGAAACGTGGATCGAGGTCAACGAGCCTGACTATGTTCTATTTTCACCAACCCTGACATCAGGGCAGATGTTTCGACTTATGGAGAGGTGGAAAATAGAAGTCCGTGATAGAAACCAAATCATCCTGGAGATTTTTGACCGCCATGCCCGCACTCCACAAGCCAAACTGCAGATAGAGCAAGCGCGGCTAAGGTATGAGCTTCCGTTTCAACGTCACCAGATTAGAATTCGACTTCAGCAAGAACATGTTGGTGATAGACCAATCGCAGACCAAGTGGGGCCTGGCGAAAACCCACTGGACATTCATATTCAGCACATTCGAAAGAGGATTGCTTTCATACAGGAAAAGCTGGACACAATCTCCAGAAAGCAGAGTCTGAAGAGGAGGGGCAGGGAGAAGAAAGGATTCCAGGAAGTCACACTTGCAGGTTATACCAATTCAGGAAAGAGCACCCTTCATAATGCAATAACTGGTTCTAGGGCAGAAGTTGCTGACCAGTTGTTTACCACTCTTTCGACAAAGACGTCGACAATCCCAATTCCAGGTCGTCAGGTAGTTCTTACTGATTCTGTGGGATTCATCAGTGACTTGCCACGCGCTCTCCTGCGGGCGTTCAACACTACGCTGATGGAGAT
The DNA here is from genome assembly GCA_029856425.1 of Candidatus Thorarchaeota archaeon. Lineage (GTDB taxonomy): Archaea > Asgardarchaeota > Thorarchaeia > Thorarchaeales > Thorarchaeaceae > SMTZ1-83. The sequence goes on along the minus strand of JAHQWZ010000237.1, from coordinate 1,794 downwards.
AGGAGAGGCTGATGTCATTGTGCTGGTCGTAGACGGTTCTGATACTTTGGACGAGATAGAGCGCAAGTCGAATACCTGCTTGGATACTTTTGTAGACATTGAGGCAAACGGCATACCTGTTGTCATAGCCCTAAACAAGATAGATGTCCTTGATGATGAAGAATTGATTCAGCGTAATGAATTACTTGAAATTAGTCACTCAGTAATCATTCCTATCTCTGCAATGTATGGAACAAATCTTGAGGAGTTGTTGACGGCAATTGAGAGATGCCTAATGCCTCAGACGCATTACCGCTTAGTTCTCCCCTATGATGATGCTTCCATGTCTCTGCTTTCTTGGCTTCATGATGTGACTTCGGTCGCAAACCAAGAGTATAGTAAAGACAAAATATCTGTTGAAGTGGTGTTGGACGAAGTGCTAGCCCAGAAATTGTCCAAGATGCTCACAGAGGGGATTCTTACTAGAATTAGTGAGTAAGAATTCCACCAATGCACCAAAGTAATTAAGAGGTTCACAACTGTTGCCCCTTCAACATCCATTTACAGGGAGAATTCAAAGCTGACAGATACTCGTCTTGGACAGATGTTGCAGAGCGGTCGGTTTGTAGTAACTGCTGAGATTGGTGCTCCTCGTGGGTCAGACCATCAATCATTTGTCGAGAAGACGAGAATGCTCAAGGACTATTGTGATGCAATAAATATACCCGACAATGCACGTAGAATTCCCAGAATGAGTAGCATTGCGGGTGCGCGTTTAGTTCTCGATACTGGATTTGAACCGGTCCTGCAGATTGCACTCAAGGACCGTAACAGAGTTGCATTCATGAGTGACATGTACGGCGCATATGCTCTAGGCGTCCGTAATGTTCTATTCGTTACTGGAGACCCCCCAGGTCTAGGATCGGATCATCAGGCTATTATGGTCTCTGACATTGATTCAGTTCAGGCTCTGCAATTGACAGCTCGTATGATGAGTGGAAAGGACCACACAGATGAAGAACTCGAAGGAGTGCCTGAATTCTATCTCGGGGCAACCTTCGACCCTTTTGCTGAACCCTTCAACGAACACGTTCAAAGAACAAGGCTGAAACATGAATCAGGTGCCCAGTTCTTTCAGACCCAAGCCATCTATGATATAGAACGATTTGCGGAGTTCCTGGATGCCATAGCAGATCTAGATATACATGTTCTAGCTGGCATAATCCCCGTTCGGAGTCTTGAGATGGCCGAGTTCATGACTGAACATGTATCAGGCATCTCTGTTCCTGATGCAATAATCCAAAGGCTAAAGGATTCTGCAGAAGGACTTGATGACGAGGTGCGAGAAGAAGCAATCCAGCAGGAAGGACTGCTAATCGCGGCAGAAGCAATCAACTCACTTAGGAGCATGGATGGTGTGGACGGTGTTCATATAATGGCTGTAGGGTGGGAATCCTGTGTTCCAGAACTTGTCAAGTCTGTTGGTCTCTACCCTCGACCCAGTTGAGGTTGAACAAAGATGTTTGTCTTCAAGAAGGAACAGAAATCGTTTGATTTCAGTGGCATCACAATTGGAGGCTATCCAGGAGAGAATCCCACAGTCCTTGTGGGGGGCCTCTTTTTCAAGGGCCAAGCAATTATTGAGAGTACAAAGCAGGGTCTCTTTGACAAGAGAATCGCGAAAGAGTGGCTTGATATCGGGATAAGCATGGCTGAGAGAACTGGCCATCCACTCATTGTTGAAGCGTATGGACGGTCGGGTGTGGCAATGGAGCGGCATCTATCATGGCTTGTAGATAATTTCGACGGTTCTTT
>JAHQWZ010000236.1 GCA_029856425.1 Candidatus Thorarchaeota archaeon | reverse complement strand
TTTTCACCGTTTCCGTCTACAAAGGTCACCGACGAGATTATTTCTCCCTCTATTGCCTCTGAGTTAACAAAGAACTCGAACTGTCCAAACCTGGAATTACCTGACTTGATTGAGGATATATTCTGCATTTTCATCAATGGCGGCACGAGACTATCTGCAGGATATGAGAGAATTGTAATTGTTACGTCTGATATGGTTTCATTCGTCTTATTGGCAATTGTGCTCTTGAACTCTAGTGAACTATCAGCTATTTGATAGCCATTTGTGACAATGACATCGTCACTTGTTCGAATTGGAGTAGTTTCCAGGATTTTATCTTCTTCGCTCAGCTTCTCAGGTATTAGAAGCCGATTTGTAACATCCTCGCCACGTTCTTGCAGCCAGTGCAGGGCATAGCTGATGACTTCTCTCACCATTTCATCATCGTCAGAGGTATGTGCCTCCAAAATCGGAATCGCTCTCTTGTCAGCTATTGAGGCAAATACTCCTACGGTCATGGCTCGAATGATTCCGCTCTCATCGTTAAGAGTGATGTCTAGCGTGTCAAACGAATCTGAGCCGAAGTCTCCCAATCTGCAGACTGCAAGTAGTCTGACATCTTCAATACCAGTCATGGCCGCATCTTTGCATGCCTGAATTGAAGAAATGGTGGATAATGCCTTTTGGAGCTTGTCCTCCCTGGGCTTGAATATTCTGCCCATCGCTCTCTTGAAGCTGCGCATCGGGTCGCTACTCGATGGGGTCAATATCTCATCTTTGTCGGACATGCTAGGCCTCGCCCTTCATGGTCCTCTGAGCCTATCTTAATACTTATTGTGATGGCTCATATAATTGAGCCTTTCATAACATTTTTAGCAGGGCCCTAGGTCCGGGCAGTTAGAACCACCTCAAAGGGTGCATTGCATGGAGCAAAGAGAGCTTTCCCTTTTTCTTCAACCAAAGATAATGAAGCCACAAGCCGAACAAGGTTCGGAGATCACACGTCGTTTTGCAATGAACAATGTTGGAAGCATACTTGCCGCAGCATTGCAGGACCGGAGTATCAGACTCTATGACGCACAAAACTGCAAAGAAGTCCAGCGTTTGGAGGATGAGTTTCTTTGCACATCCATTGCCTTCAGTCCCCAGGGTGATATAGTTGCTACAGGTGGTGTGGACAGAGTCGTAAAGCTGTGGAATATCCATAACGGGAACTTACTTGGCAAGCTGGAAGGTCATACATATCCTGTATTGACACTTGCATTCTCACCTGACAGCAAGCATCTGGTTTCAGGGAGCGGTGACACGACGTTGCGCATTTGGGATGTAGAGAATCGCACAGTGGTAAACCATCTAAAGGGACACTCGCTCTATGTTGTAACCTGTGATTGGTCTCCTGATGGCAAACGAATAATCTCTGGGGAGGTCGATGGTACAATAGCTGTTTGGGATGCTGAAAGTGGAAATCTCTTACAGCGTCTTAACGACCATCGAACAGCGGTTCAAGTTGTAAGATTCACACCCGATGGATTTGGAATGGCCTCTGGGTCCTCAGATCACAGTATCATTATCTGGAAGTTTCAGGGGGGGTCCTTCACCCCTGAAAGAACCTTGATGGGGCATGAAGGTGAGGTTCGAGCGCTCTCGTTCAGCTGGGATGGAAAGTATATGGCATCCGGCTCGAGTGAAAAGGAACTCTACGTATGGGTGACTGATTCCTACACGATTGAGGGTGAAGGTCGAACAGCAAGTGAAATAGATGGTATTGAGTGGTATCCTGACTGTGAAGCATTCCTTACCGCTGACGGCTCTGGAGCCATCACACGCTGGGAAGTGAAAGAGATGGAAGCGATGCTTGCTCCTTTCAAGAGTCTACTAGCTGAGATTAAAGCCGATACTGACAATATTCGTCAAGACGAGCTTATTCAGAAGCTCAATGATATCTCAGATATGTATGATGAAGGGGTTCTCAGAGATAAACGAATATTCTATATCCTTTGGCAGTGCAAGAGAGCATTAGGTCTTTTAAAAGGCACACCTAGAAGTACTTAACCTGCTCTTTTGTCCTCGCTCGTATTATTCGCCCGAATTTTCGCTTCATTTACCATATGCCTAGAAAGATTTGCGTACGCTTCCTCCACGTTTTCACCTGTAAGGGCACTAGACTCGACGTATAGAAACTTGTGTTTCCTAGCATACTGTTCCCCCTCCTCTTGTGATACTGCTCTGCTGTCTTCGAGATCCACCTTGTTAGCCACAACTACAAGGGGGATGTTGCTCCCTAGACTGGTAAAACACTCATCCTTCCAAGTGTCGATATTGAGGAATGTGCGACGTCGTGTGACGTCGTATACTAGGAGTCCTCCTCGAGCGCCTCGATAGAACCCCTGGCGCACAGATTCAAAACGCGGTTGTCCTGCGAGGTCCCAAATTTGCAATTTCACATTGGCATTCATGTCCTTGAGTTCAAGTTCTTTAATGGCGAAGTCCGCGCCAATGGTACGCTTATAGTCCGATTCAAATCCTCCTTCGGTGAATCTAATCGTCAGTGCAGTCTTTCCTACTGCACCGTCGCCTAGCATGGCGATCTTAAAGCGATACTCAGCAGGCATTCAGCGGTCTCCTGGCCCTACCAGACTATTGAGTCGTGCTTTTAATTGTAATGCGGCTACATGCCGGAAGATGCATCGCCGCCTATTTGGCGGTGATTAGGGTGATTGCTTTGAATCCCATCATTTAGATAAGATGTGCCCATCACGTTTAATAGGGAAATGCGCAAATCGTTTCCAGTCAAGGGATGATGCTATGAGTACGGAGCGTCCGGACTATCGAGCTTTGACGGAAACGTTGGAGGAAATGAATGAGGAGGGTGGGTTTATAACGTCAGTCCTTGCCCGAGATGATGGATTGGTCATGGCCTACGCAGTTTCCCCCACAACCAATATTGACGTGGTGGCGGCGATGGCAGGACATATCGCAGACACTGTTGAAAGAGTCAGGAACGAGTTGTCTCTAGGAGAAACCCGAGATATTTCTGTTCGATGTTCTGAAGGGAAAGCAGTCTTCAAAAAGATATCATCACAAGGGAATCAGGCCTTGATTCTTGGCACGATCATGCCAAGGAACGTACGCTATCACTCAAGAGCTGTAGGTAAAGCTGCTACTAAGATCAGGAAGATACTGAGATACAGATGATTTCGGGTGACTAGGTCGTCAAAACTATTAAGTTACTTCTCATGCTTCATCCAGATTATCCCCTAGGTGTAGGAGTGCTACCGTTTGGCCGATGATGCAGAACCGAAGGAATCCCCGGAAGGGGAGGACACTGAAGAAGACGGTCCAATTGAGGTAGTCCTATTCAAGTCCGACAGCTGTGCGTTCTGCCCGAGAGCCGAAGAGGTACTCAGAGAAACTCTTACCGACTTCGGAGGCGGATTCTTTGTCCTCAAGGTCATCAATGTGAGTGAAAATCCGGAAGCAGCAGAGGAGTTTGGAATCTTTGCACTACCCACTACTATGATCGGTGGGGTGTCAGTGACAGGAATTCCGGAGCCAGATATGATTATGAAGATGATTTTGGGGGCGAAAGTGAGTTCGAAGAGAGGTGCATCCAAATGAGTGACTTTGTTATAGAGAGAGTAAAGACTGGGATTCCAGGATTGGACGAGCTAATTGAGGGAGGATTTCCCAGGGGCGATACAATCCTAATCGCAGGGAGAGCAGGTACCGGCAAGAGCATCATGGCAAACCAGTTCCTGTATAAGGGCGCTACCGAGTATGATGAACCTGGAGTTCTTGTGACTCTAGAGGAATCGCCGCTTCTAATAAAGCGCAACATGATGAGGTTTGGGATGGACCTGGATGCACTTGTGAAGGAGAAGAAACTAGCTATTGTAGATTTGTCTCCTTCAAA
>JAHQWZ010000235.1 GCA_029856425.1 Candidatus Thorarchaeota archaeon | reverse complement strand
ATAGGTTGGAATCTGATCGGTCGTTCCCCTCACTCCAAGTGTCCCTACGGCCCTCTGCATGTGAGTCAGCCCATGGTTGTTCGCCATGCAATGCGGGCAAACTGTATTCCCAATCACACGGACCTCAGCACAGTGAATGTTCGGTTTGCCTTCTTCCCTGACTGTTGACGCGGTTATATCGCACACTTCCCAAGTCCGCTTTTTGGAGGCTGGAGTCTTAGTAGCATAGCTGAACTCGAAATCGAATTTGATCTCTCCACGCTTGTAGCTATGCTTTGCAGACAATGCATCAAGGATGCGATTCTGGAGCTCCTCCACTGACTTGTAAACGCTGAACTCTTCACTAATGACCTCTGTCATTGACTCGACAAGACGTGACATATGTACGCCTTTGAGGTCGGCTGGAAGGTCTATTGTAAACTCAATGCGTGGGATTAGGTGATGCCGCAGTCCACTTCGCTCTGTTATGAGAAATGTCTTGAGATCCTTGACACCGACCTTGTTGAGTTGAATTCGATATCTGGGTTTCTCATTCTGTGTGTCTACAACCACTGAGAATCGCCTCGTCTAGGCTTTGCAGACGCAGGACGGTCTCCTTTTAGGTTTGTGATTCGACCTGGTGACCTAGAAGAATCCAAAATCTCCGAAATTTCGGAGAACTCGCTAAGGGCATCACCGGAATTGTATTATCTGTTCATTTCAGCAATTGTCCTGTTTGAAGCGCCTTATCTCGAGAGGAGTTGGACACTGCAATGGCCAGTTTGGTTGGAGAACATCTTCCCAGCTGCTATAGATTAGCGGAGCATATCAGTGACGGGTTTGTCATCATAGACAATGCAAGCAGAGTAATTCATGCGAATAGAGTCTTAGCTGATATGTTGGGATATAACGTTGAAGATATGGAGAGCCTAACGTTAAACGGCATTCTCCACGCGAACAGTAGGGATTTTCATCCCGGTTTCGCCGTCAAAGAAACCAAAGAGATCATTCTCAGGTCTCGGACAGGTACAAGCATTCTTGCTGACGCTGCAAGTGGAACCATACAAGATCGAGATGAGGCAAGCGGATTCTATATGGTTGTGCGTCCAATTCTGAGAGAGCAAGAAGAGGTTATGAAGAGGTATCAAGCCCTCTTCGAGGAGACCAATGATGGCGTTTTCATAATGACCTTGGAGGGAATCATTGTCGACTCCAATAACAAAAGCCTTGAAATGCTTGACTATCAGAGAGAAGAACTGATTGGGCGCTCGTATGTTGACACAATAGCACCATCAGAGATTGATGATAGCTCTGAACGATTTCAGATCCTCATGAGAGGGGAATCGATGCCAGTCTATGAACGTGTCTTCAAACGAAAAGACGGAACTCATTTTCCCGCAGAAATCAATATGGCACTAATATCAGATGAGTCGGGGGAGCCGCTTTATCTGCAGAGTATAGTAAGGGATATCAGCTTGCGGAAAGCTGCTGAGAAGGAGCTAAGGGAGAGTGAGGTGCGTTTACGTCGGCTAATCGACACATCACCTGATGCCATAACTCTATCGAATCTCGAAGGCGACTTTACAATGGTTAGTGCCCAAACAGCCATCCTTCATGGGTATGAAGACCCAAGCGAGATGATTGGGATGAGCGGTTTCTCATTGGCTTTTGAGAAGGAGCGGGCGTTGGAGATTATCATGCGTTTAATTGAGGGGGAAGATGTTGGCATAGTGCATACGGTGTTGCTCCGAAGAGATGGTTCTTCTTTCCCTGCCGAGATGCGGATGTCCCTTTTACGTGATTCCAACGGAGAGCCAATTGGCATTATTGGTGTCACGCGCGATGTGTCAAATCGAGTTGAGGCGGAGAGAATACTTCGAGAATCTGAAGAAAGGCTCGATTTAGCTTTGAAGGGCGCATCTCTTGGAGTGTGGGACTGGGATGCAGAGAATGATACGTTTCACTTTGACGAAGGTTATGCTAGAATTCTTGGCTATGAGGTTAGCGAGATGGGTACAACCTATAATGATTGGGAATCACTACTTCATCCCGATGATGTTGAGGTTATGGAAACAAGGTGGCTGAAACATGTTGCAGATAGAAATACTCCATATGTTTCAGAACATAGACTGCGTACGAAATCAGGAAAATACAAGTGGGTTATGGAACGCGGGAGTGTTTTGGAGCTAAATGATGAAGGAGGAACAAAAAGAGCCACTGGAACCATCCTCGATATTGCAGATAGAAAACAAGCGGAAAATGCATTGAAAGCATCAGAAGAACGATATCGCAGGCTTGTCGAAACATCCCCGGATGCGATAATTGTAGGAGATCTTGATGGGAACATCAGGATGGCGAACAGGATTGCTCAGAGGCTCTCAGGTCATGATTCAGAAGAGACATTGTTAGGCAGGTCCTTCTTCGATTTCGTCAGCGCAGAGGATAGAGGGAATGCAAAGAATATCATGTCCAGGGCAATTCACGAAGGGCGTGAAATCCCAGAGTCTGTGAGGCTTCTTCTCCTTCGCAAAGATAACAGCACATATCTCGCAGAAGTGAATGGAACAGTGATTCGCAATTCAGAAGGAGCACCTGAGGGTTTCGTTGTCATTGTGAGAGATATATCGAGTAGGCAAAGAATTGAGTCAGAACTCCGGAATTCAGAGAGCAAATACAGAGCTTTAGCTGAGCAGTCCCTTCAAGGATTGGCGATCATGACTGAGGGAGGGATTGCGTATTGCAATCAGACCTATGCTGATATAATGGGTCGTTCAGTCGAGGAGATAATCGACGGCGAAATGGGTTCTTCCATCTGGGATGTCATTCATCCAGATGACCGTGAACGGCTTGAGGGTAGATACAGGGAATACTGGCAAGGTGGACGACAGCTGGGCGGCACGCAATATCGCATTCTTCGCCCTGATGGCGAGCAAAGATGGGTTGAATCATTTGTAAGCGTCATTGAGTATGCAGGCAGCCGTGCGATGCAGTCTTCCATAATCGACATCACTGAGAAACACCGTGAGTCAGACGCACGGAAGCATGCTGAGGAGGCACTCCGAGGTGAGAGAGATAGAGCTCAACTCTACTTGGATATGGCGGGAGTAATATTCATGGTACTAGACACAGAGGGCAAAATCACACTCATCAATAGAAAGGGGTGTGAGGTCATGTCATGCAATGCCAACGACGTCGTCGGGAAGAGCTGGTTCAATCTAGTCCCAGAACGAGAGAGGATTGAAGTACGCGCCGCATTCAACCAGTTAATGTCAGGCAGCCTTGATCTAATGGATAGACAAGAGAGACACATTCTTACCTTCAATAATGAGGAGAGACTTATCGAATGGAGCAGTGTTGTACTCAAAGCTGATGATGGGCAGATAATCGGGCTCATCAGCTCAGGCGAGGATATTACGGAAAAGCGTTGGGCAGAGATTGCCCTCAAAGAATCTGAGGAGAGATACAGAACACTCGTTCAATCAATGCAAGACATGGTATTTGTCTACAATGAGAAGGACAGGCATGTGGAGTTCTATGGGGCGGATAGACAGCATCTCATTACCCCGCCTGAGGAATTCCTTGGTAGACATATTACAGAGATTCTTCCCGATGGATTGGCTGAAACTTACTTGAAGAATGTTCAGTCTGTTCGAAATACCGGCGAAAGCAGGACATTCGATTATCCTCTTGAGTTGGATGGCACGCTTAATTGGTTTTCAGCCAAGATGAGCAGACATGAGGATGAAAAGAGCGTGATATCAGTAGTACGTGATATCACTGCACGCGTAATAGTTGAAGAAACAATCAAACGAGAAAGAAGAGCTTTCAAGCTTATTGCGGAAGCTGCTGTCTATTGCAAAACGATAGATGATTTATGTAGCCAAATCCTGTCCGGACTCATAGAGACACTTGGGTT
>JAHQWZ010000234.1 GCA_029856425.1 Candidatus Thorarchaeota archaeon | reverse complement strand
GATCGCCGAGCCCTCAAGGTTCGCTGCGGCAAGGACCGTTATCAGAATCTCTTGGTTTATCCTCTTGGTCAACGCAGGTGCTGCACCCAAATAACCCATGTCGATCTCATTTCCGAGGAATGCGTCCATCTCCAACGCACCATTTCCATAAGGCTTCAATTCAACTGTGATGCCTTCTTCTTCGAACCATCCGTTGACAAGCGCTACACGAAACGCCAGCTGATGAAGATCTTTCTCAAGATAGCCGATTCTCACATCCGGCAAAGTGGTTGGATACCAAAATGCAACCAATGCGACTGACGACACTACAATGACAACTACAGTTGCCGCAAGAGCCTTGTCTCTCTCCATCTTGAATTGTCCCCTCTGCTGAGTGGCCATGTTCCTGACTTATCAATTGATTACATAAGAGGGTTGAGTTATGCACCTCATGATTCAGAATGTTGATTAGACAGGCGGGGAGTAATTGGCATATGTCGCTCCGAGATCGGATTCCTGAACAACTCAGATTAAGAGATGAGATGGTTGCCATCACCATACAGGAAGATGTCGAGGTCTTTCCAACAGCAGACTATATCCTCCTTGAGATATCCCCAAATGCAGGGAGGGTGGATATTCCTAAGATATCAAATACCATTCGAGACCTTGTCAAGAGCGATAAGCGAATGGTCGCCATTAGAGGATATGGTTTCAAAGGGGTCGGGCTGTCAGTCAGGATTGCCCATGAGCTTAAGAAGAGAGAGAGTAGGTTTGCTTACGAGATGACCTTCGATACTTTCGAGGCTTCAGATCCCGAAACAAATAGACCCATCACTAGCGTTCAGATTATCGTAATGCCACCGAAATAAGTCAGTGGAAGTGGAATAGGTGGCAAATGAAAGCATGGAGAACGACAATACGGCAGCTATTTCATGTTGAGATTCGAGGATGCCATATTTACCAAGATATGCTAGACATTGTACATTCTACAAGGAAATGGTTTTCTTGATGTTCTCCGTAATGGAAAGCGGTGCTTTAATGACAGGCGTGAGAAGGTTAAAAGAGAAACTCCTTCCGACGCTCATAATATTGATGCTCACTCCATTTGTCTTGAGATTTTGCATTCCATTAATGGATGAGAGTGAAATCACAGCAATAGACCGAAAAGCAGATTTCATTTCTGCACAATATGAAGAATGTGAGCCAATCGTCATCGAGAGCTCAACTGATTTTGAGAGCTATGGATTTCCCGGTAACGGAACGAATTCTAATCCATATATTATTGAAGGAGTCAACATATCCTCGTTGACGTCTTGTATATCAATCTCAAATGTCAACGATATCTTCGTCATAAGAGACTGCTTTCTCAAGAGCAATCGCACCCCAAACTACGTCATTCAACTGCTGAATGTAGTGAATAGCACCATTGAAGAAAACGTCATAATCGGAGGAAGCCAAGGCATTCGATGTTTGCAGTCTATAAGCCTCAGATTAATTAGAAACACTATATGTGATAGCGGTAGTGGATTAGTGTTCATAAATTCCCTCAAGGCAACGGCGACAGGCAATTCAATCTATGGACACGCCACGGGGGTTGAGCTGGTCTATACTTCACAATGCGTGTTCTCGGCCAATCGAATCTATGCTAATACTCAACATGGACTCACCGTTGATGCAGGTTCTGAGTTCAACAGCTTCACCTTTAATCTCATTGGATGGAATGGGCTAGGGGCTTCATATTCCCGTAACGCAGTTGACGGGGGCGGAAATAACAATTGGTTCACAAATTCGTGGTCCGATTACACACCACCTGGACCCTACAATATTAGTGGAGATTCCAATTCACAAGACCTAGACCCAATCGAGCTCATAGACTCAGAAGGACCTTGGATAAATGCACCTGAAGACATTGTGATGGGGGAGGGCAGTCCAGTCATTGTAAGCTGGAACCCAAGAGATATATTTCCATTTCAATACACGCTCCTCCTAAATGGCATGATCACCAGTGCAGGTGTTTGGATAGATGAGGAAATCAGTTTCGACCTGCAATATCTGGAACCTGGTGACTATAACATCATTTTAGCTGTGGCAGACGGCTCAGGTAATACGACCGAAGACATCGTATTCGCATCAGTACTCTACATTATTCTTGGTGACATAGGAACTGAGTTGGTTGCATATGCGTCAATATTGAGTGTTGTCATCCTCATTATGATTCTATGCATAGTTAAAAAGAGACCATAGGCTTCATTGAATGCTCTTTTCTCAATGCATAAGTAATCTGGAAGCACAGCGGTCAACACCATGGGAGGCCCGTTTTCAGATTGAGAATTAGGCAGATATCAACCGTTTGCGCAATTATGATGCTAGCCACATTTCCACTGTCAGCCTTCAACACAGTGGAAGTCTACCATGATGTTTCAATAGACGGTGAGATAGAACCTTCTCATGCTCCATCAACGTCCTTCATCACACATGGTCCAATAATTATTCAAGACGACCTAGATTTTGAAAGCCAGCGGTGGGAGGGAAATGGCTCGTATGTCAACCCCTACATGATAGAGAATCTCAATATAACAGTCGATTCCCAGATTTGCATTATGATACACAACGTGACCGCACACTTTGTGATCCGCAACTCATACCTCTCGACGACTGGTGAGTTAGCGGATAATCTGCTAATTCTCAATTCAAGAAATGGGATTGTGGATAACTGTTCCATTACAGGGGGCAGCCGGGGAATAGAAATCAGAGCATCCACGGAGATAACTGTAGCCAACTGCACAATCTATGGGACTAGTAGCATGGGCATAACAGTGTACCTATCAGACAGATGCCACATCATCTCAAATGCGATCTATGGAACTTACACTGGAATTATATTTCACAACTCTGTAAATGGAGCTGTCATAGGTAACAAGGTCTACCGAGCGGAAACGCAAGGTATATCGATGTACTTCGGGACCTCCGATAATCGAATCTTCTACAACTTGATTGGATGGAATGGTCCTGATGATTCTATCGACTTTTCTTACAATGCAGCCGATAATGGCCAAAACAATGTCTGGGATGACAACGTCAGCTTGGGCAACTTTTGGTGGGGATATGACGGAGGAGATAACTACCTGATTAATGGCGTGGGAGGCGCTTCGGATAGATTTCCACATTACTTCAATGATACGGAATCGCCTGTTTTCGTAAGAAGAGCTGATGATTTAAGCTATGAGGATTCTGATGAACGAAATTATCAAGTCCAATGGGAAGCTTTTGACTCAAATCCCTATAGATATGAGATTGAAGTTGATGGAATACTCGTGGAGTCGGAAATATGGCATTGGCAAACTGTGAGTCTAGATGTAGGAGGACTCAAGGAAGGTGTCTATAACTATACCATTGACTTCGTTGATGGAAGTGGCAATCTGATTACCGACTTCGTAATAGTCTATGTTGTTCATTACATATTAGGAAACATTGGCACCACTCTTGTGGCGAGCTCTTCAATCATAGCTGTCTTTGTGGTTTTAGTCGCGTTGATTCTGGTGCGAAAATTAAGATAGGAACCAGTCCGAAATTACGTCTTTGCGATATTTGCATTAATGGTAGCTAGAGAAAGAGTAGTGAGCAGAAAACGTTTCAAATATAATGCGAATAGTGGGCTTCCGCACGTGGCTCTATCGTTGAGTCTTGGGACCAAGGAATTCGACTCGGAGTACAGCTGAGATAGATGGATTGAAGAAACATAGGACAGTAGTTTTGCTGCTAGTTTTACGCATATTAGGTCCAAACTACTTGTGGGCTTGATGATTACGGGCATTGGAGGAATATTAGTCATTGTTCTAGTCGTTGCTGCTTTTCTGAAAAGACAACAAGAACACGAAGGTAATAACCCCTCCAGAGAGGTCAGGCCATCAAATACTTAAG
>JAHQWZ010000006.1 GCA_029856425.1 Candidatus Thorarchaeota archaeon | reverse complement strand
CTTTTCTCGCCATCCGGGGACCTTGTCTAATTTGTTTGCTGCTACAAGAAAAGGAGTTCTCCCTGATTGCAGGATCTTCAGTGATTCGTAGGTCTGGGTGAGTGCGCCCTCATTGATGTCAACGACCAGTATCGCGATATCAGCAATCGCACCACCACGCCTTCTGAGATTCAGGTATGCCTCATGACCAGGAGTATCAATAAATAAGAGGCCGTCAATGGTCAGCTTGGTCTTTGTACTCTTGAGAAGGTCCCCACAGATTGACTCAATGGTTTCAGTGGGGAAGAATGATGCTCCAATGTGCTGAGTTATTCCAGCAGCCTCTCGATCCTGCACTGCAGTACCACGCATCTTATCGAGAAGAGAGGTCTTGCCGTGGTCAATATGCCCCAGAACAGTGACAATTGGTGAACGCAGTTTGGCGCTATCGCCTAACCCTGAATCAGCCATCGGTGACACCTCACAAGAAGACTAGCAGCGGGGCATATGTTGATGTATATATCGTTTTGCCAATGCAGTCATCAAATTTTCGTCAGCAACAGCTCACGAAACTGTCGTTCTGCCCTGTCACAAGCCTAAAATAGGTCCTTCCTTCGTCGCGGCGATAAGATACGTGGCAGGTATGATAGTTATGGAGCGTTCACTCGTAGTAATCAAGCCTGATGGTGCCATCAGAAGGACTGTTGGGGCTCTTGTTCTCAAGGATCTTATGGGCCGAGGATATCACGTGAAAGCCTTCAAAGAGATGAAGGTTTCTGAGTCACTCGCCAAATTGCACTATGATATTCACAAAGAAAAGCCCTTCTTTCCCTGGCTGGTCCAATTTATCACCTCCGCCCGCGTTTTAGCAATGATTTTGGAGGCTGATGGCGTCATACAGGGCGTTCGTGACGCACTCGGTGCAACATTTGTGCAGAAAGCAGCACCGGGCTCTCTCAGAGGGAAATACGGAATCTGGGCTGGAGTAAACATAGCACATGCATCAGATGCACCAGAAACTGCAACTACTGAAACCGTCTTGTGGACTAAGGAGGGCGGTCTCGTGGAGTCTGATGATGCAGAGAACATCGCCAAAGACTATGTCGAGAGGTATGCCCCTCGCAACTTGGACTTTACTAAGGAGATTCGCGCTCTAGTTGAGTCATCAATCGATGTGAATGACACGTCATCTGCAGTCCTAGAATCACTCGAAGACCTCTTCGGAAGGGACTCAGAGGGTGTTGATGAGAGCGAGATTAAGGCACTCTCATTAGCAGTCTTTGACTTCATCAAGGAAGAGATTGAAAAGAAATAGTAGAAACCTCTGGTGGCACTTGTGTGCCACCTAAGTCATCTTGAGCTGCTGAAAAGCCTTGATTACTTAGCCTTTCCACCTTTTTGGAAGCCCTTGGTCCACTTTGTGGCTCTTGGTTTCATCCTGCGTTTGAGTCTGGCTACTTTGCACTTGTTGGAACAGAACCACAATACCGAACCATCCTTTGTCTGTACAAAGGCTAGCCCAGTCCCTGGTTCAATGTCTTTCTCGCAGAATACACAGCGCTGAGTTCCGACCACGCTAGCGCCTCCTCATCTTACGTGCTTCACGCTCGGTTTCACGGAGAATCAAAATGTCGCCCATTCTGACCGGACCCTTTACGTTTCGCGTGAGGACTCGTCCCTTATCCCTGCCTTCCAGGATCTTGACTCGAACCTGAGTAATCTCTCCAGTCACTCCGGTTCGCCCCAGCAGCTGAATCACTTCGGCGGGGATTGCTGGAGTCTCTACTTCATCTTCTTTCTTGCTCATCGAAAGCCATCACCTAAGATTCACTTACGCAGAGCACCAATCTTCTCGACAACATCTGTCAAGATATCTTTGGCTTTCCCTTCGACAACAATAGCTACAGCGGCCGTAGGTCTTTCAATTCCAGCAGCATTTCCTAGATCTCTTTTGCTGGGTACAAAGATGTAGGGAGCTTTCCTGTCATCGCATAGACCTGGAATGTACATGATGACCTCCGGAGGTTCAACGTCCTCTGCAACAAGCACTAAACGAGCAAGTCCTCGTTCAATGCTCTTAGTTGTTTCATTAATTCCTTTCTTTATTCTGCCCGTGTCTTTGGCAACTTCAAGTGCCTCTAGGGCTTTCTTTTGAAGCTCTTCAGTAGCTTCCCATTCAACAAATGACGGCTTTGGCATTTTTCTACCTCTGTTCTCACTTCATTGGTATGAATAAGATAGACCATCCAATTTAGGATGCGTTCTCATCGGCCCAATCTCCAACTTCTTTTAAAACTGTCGAAGTGTCATGCTTCTTACAAGTACTTTAAGACTTTCAAAGTCTTGAGGATCTGGGTGTCATCAGCTCCTTGATGCTGAAGGACCGAATAGCGATTCCTTCGGTTCATTATGTCCAATGCATGATTGACATAGTCAAGAAATTGGTCAGCTGAGATGCCAATATCATCTAGTGAAGCAGGCATGGCATGATCTACTAGAAATTGACGCATATTCTCTGCTTTATAGTCGCTGTAGCCTGCTTCTTCGAGATAATGAAGACAAAACGGCATTGCAAAAGCAACCTGAAGACCGTGCAATTCAGTCGTTCCTCTGTCCATTGCATGAGATATTGCATGTTCTGTGCCTGAACATGGCCTTGAACTCCCGAAGATAGTCATTGCCCTTCCCGAGTCTATTTCGGCTCGGACTAATGTGTCTAGGCGTTCGTCTTGCAGGACGGACTCAAGTGCTGATTTAACCAAACTGTAGACCCTTTGATCGAATGGCTCATCATTTCTGGCATGAGCAAGGCGCCACTCACCAAGGCTGGATGCTTTGCAGACAATATCTCCAATCCCCGCTAGCCTGAGTTTAGGCGGAGCCTTTTCAATGATTGAAAGGTCTGCTATGACACCTATAGGGCTTTTGCATTTCTCTGAGTATCTATATCCATTGTGGCTCACCGATGCCACATCACTGGCTATTCCATCATGAGATGCAGCAGTTGGCACTGATATCCAATCAAGACTAGTATCCCTCGCTAGCAGCTTGGCTGTATCTATGCTTCGTCCTCCTCCAAACCCCAGTATGATATCTTTTCCAGAAGCTTTCGAGAACTTTCCTTTTTCGTACTCGGATACCAGCAACCATGTCACTTCTCCTCCCATAAAATCCTCAACAATCTCTCTATACGCAGCGTACAATATATCATCAGTCACAAAAATTGGCTGTTTGTAGTCTTCCAAGAAGTCATCCACTTTGCTTAGAGCCCCCTCGCTTATCACTATGAAATGGGGATCTACAATGGACATGTCAAAAGCTCCAAAGTGGGGGCTGTTCTTCCCTTGTTAAGCTCTTCTGTTGGGCGCCTAATTTTAGACTCTCTCAGTACCCTTAAGTATCACATCAAATCGCTCCGAGCTGCAGTTAGTGTTACCTGGGAAATACATCAGCTGATATGTTTGCTATTCAACAGCTGAATGATGACCATTTGGGAGTCAAGAAACATGACCCGATATGTCAAGGTCGCTCTGATGGGTTCTGGCTACGCGGGCAAGTCCACCCTCATCAAGCTTCTCACTGATGGTACACAAAAGCTGAAGGTCAATTATCAGCCAACAGCAGGGATGGACTGTGGAACAATCACTCTTGACAGCACAACCAAGGTCTCATTGGTCGAGATGGGCGGCCAATCTCATTTTGAATTCATGTGGGCTGATTTGATGAGGGGCAGCAAAATGGTGGTCTTGGTCACCGAAAGCAACCCGAAGGCTGTTCTCAAGACTCGTCAGCTTCTTCATAAATACAAGGACAAGTTCAATGGAGCTCAAGTCATTGCGATAGCCAATAAACAAGACCTCCCGGGGTCCATGAAACCTGAATCAGTCCAAGATTTACTTGGTGTCCCAACGTATGGAATGGTGGCAATTGACCCTAAACAGCGTATTCATGGCTACAAACTAATTGTCAATAGCCTCAAGGACATGGTCCGTGTTGCTGCATAAATTATCCAAGTATGTTTTTGGAGCACTTTGGTTCTCCGGCATTGAAGTCCTAAGGTAATGCTTTTATACACACCAATATTTGATGAAGTCGCCCAGGGCACGGGCGAGAGAGCTATCAGGCAATGCCTCGTAGCGAGTCCGTCCGGGATAATGTGTTTTGGGTGAACACCTCTACGGTCAGGTGAGTCAATGGAAATTATGATCATACACCGGCAAGATGATGCCCTTCACTTTCTTGTCGAAGGCATCGATGTTGCATTTGCAAATGCACTTCGGAGAACCATGCTTACCCGAGTGCCTGCAATGGCAATTGATGAGGTGCTTGTGCTTGAGAACACCAGTGTCATGTATGACGAGATTCTCGCTCACAGACTTGGCCTTGTACCTCTAATCACTGATCTTGAGAACTACAATCTACCTCAGGACTGCGATTGCGAGGGAAAGGGCTGTAGTCTTTGTCAGTGCACACTTACTCTTGAGAAGGAGTCAGGTAGTGAAGAGATAGTAGTCTATTCAGGCGATTTAGTGTCCCAGGATCCCAAAGTGGGTCCTGCGAGTGGAGAAATACCTCTTGTCAAGCTTGCACCGAACCAGAGGCTCATTATAGAGGCCTATGCGCGTTTAGGAACTGGTATTGAGAATGCAAAGTTTCAGCCTGTTGCCACAGTGGCATACAAGTATGTACCAATCGTTGAAATTGACAAGGACAAATGCACAAAATGTGAGGCATGTGTGGAGGTCTGTCCGAAGAAGATTTTCGTAATTGATAAGGACACACTGGCAACCCAGAACACCTTGGACTGTACCATGTGTGAGTTATGTGTTCAGGAATGCGAACCAGGGGCAATTGCAATAGGGTCTAAGAATGACGCCTTTCTTTTCAAAGTCGAGTCCACCGGTGCACTTTCTCCAGAGGCAATCGTGGAAAATTCAGCAGACACACTGAAGGAAAGAATCAGAGTTTCTCTCGACTTTGTTAGCAAACTATGAGGTGAATACAATTGGTAAAATCAGGACCAACCGACCCCAACACTCGTGCGCTCATTAATGCACTGAGAAAGACATCTACCAAACACAATGCAAAGGTCTGGAAAAGAGTCGCAGAGCTAGTATCACGTCCAGCTAGAAAACGAGCTACGGTTAATATAGGAAAGATAGGCCGTCACACCCAAGCCGGTGACGTAGTAGTGGTCCCAGGAAAAGTCCTGGGTTCAGGCATTCTACCCCACAAGGTGACTGTTGCAGCTCTCAACGCATCTGCATCAGCCCGATCTGTGATTGTTGGAGCAGGCGGGTCACTAATCACTATTGATGAACTGTTGACCAAAGTACCAAAGGGGAAGGGAGTGACAATTATCGTTTAGGTGGTTTCAATGAGCGAGAAAGAAGTAAAGGTCTATGATGCCGAGAATATGGTCATTGGAAGATTGGCTTCCAAGGTGGCAAAGACTGCCCTTCTCGGTGATAGAGTAGCCATAGTGAACGTTGAGAAAGCCATAATCACTGGTGACAAGTATACTGTCATTGAAGCCTACAAAGAGAAGTTCAATATTCGCACCTCCTACAATCCAAGAAAGGGCCCATTCCATCATCGTCGTCCAGACAAGATGGTCCGGAGGATTATCCGAGGCATGTTGCCATGGCCCACTCCTCGCGGGAAAGCGGCCTACAAGAGAGTGCAATGTTTCATTGGTGTTCCCGAGAAGTTTGCAGAATCAGAGAAGGTTGTACTCAAAGGGTCACAGTACAAGAGCCTTCGTCAGAAGTACATCACGATAGAAAATCTGAGCCATGAACTCGGATGGAGAAACCCGGAGGTCGCATGAAATGGCAATCAGAGTAGTCGTTTCAACTGGAAAGAGAAAGACATCACTGGCAAAAGCCACCATCAAGAATGGTAGTGGACGTATAAGAGTCAATGGAAGACCTCTTGAGATACACCAGCCAGAGGTCGCTAAGATGAGGATCATGGAACCACTGATTCTTTTCGGTGATGGATGGAAGAAATACGATATCAGAGTGCGTGTTCATGGCGGAGGAGTCATGAGTCAGGCTGATGCGGTACGAATGTCTATTGCCACTGGTCTGTTCCGCATGAGTCAGGACTATGAGGCACGTTCTCGAATGCTGGAGCATGACAGGACTATGCTAGTCGGTGACCCTCGACGCACAGAACCAAAGAAGTTTGGTGGGCCCTCAGCGCGCTCCCGTTTTCAGAAGTCTTACAGGTGAGGCATGAAATATGATAATCCCGATACGTTGTTTCACATGTGGAAAATTAGTAGCTGACAAGTTCGATCAGTTCAAACGTCAAGTCCGTCAAGGAGAAGATCCAGCAGTAGTCCTAGACAACTTGGGTCTTCACAGGTATTGTTGTAGAAGGATGCTGCTGTCACATATCGACATTATTGACAGCTTCATGGCTTTCGCTTCAACAGAGGTTGTGGAGGGTAGATAGAGGTGAGCGAAACAGAGATTCCAGAGGCCGATTTACTGACTCCAATGGACAAGTATCTGGCCGCAGGTTGTCATATTGGAACGCAGGTGAAGACTCAAGACATGGACCCCTTTGTCTATAGACAGCGTCCAATCGGACTCTATGTTTTAGATGTCAGGAAGACTGATGAACGAATCCGAACGGCGGGCAAGTTCATCGCACGCTTTGACCCTTCAAAGATAGTTGTGGTATCCGGACGTGTCTACGGAAAACGCCCTGTAGAAACATTTGCATATTACATTGGTGCGAATGCCTTCACAGAACGGTTTGTGCCAGGAACACTCACAAATCCCAATATTGCCGGTCCTAGGGTGTATGTGGAACCAGAACTCGTAATTCTCACAGACCCTCGTACAGATCAGCAAGCCCTCTCTGAGGCGGCGAAGATTGGTGTTCCGGTGATTGGATTGTGCGACACTGACAATCAGACAACCAATGTAGACCTTGTAATTCCTTCAAACAACAGAGGTCGGAAAGCGCTGGCACTGGTCTATTTTCTACTCACACGTCAGGTGTTGCGAGAACGTGGTACACTCAATGAGGAGGAAGAAACTGCCTTCACAGCTGAGGACTTCGAGCCTCAGGTCCAGCGGTTCTAGAATCTGCTACTCATGAATGGAAACGATGCCAAGGTCGGCGTCGACTTCCACTCTTTGTCCTGATTTTATCTTTTCAATCTCAATATTGTCTACAGTTGGTATCTCAGAAATTATGCTACCAACTGCAATCACAGGATCAGTCTCTCTGTTGATGATTGCTAAAGGCGCTTTATCTGCTTTCTTCAGTGCATACAAGACGTATGATCCAACAGTTGATCCCTTACCACTCGGCATGACTAATACCTTTCCAGCTACTGACTTGCCTTCCAGCGGATGGTCTTTTTCTACTACTTCACCTGTTTCTGGATCAACTCCTCCGTAGAAGCTGATATCAACAGCTGTCACTAATGCGACTCCTTCGGCTTTTCCCTTGTAGATCTTGCGTCCTTGGAAATCAGTCATGATAGTGCCTCCTTGATGCATTCCTCAACGGTTCTAATCTTAATATCGAACTTGTTCTTTCCTCTTGCGTAGAAACATGCCTTTGCAGAGTCAGTCATAAGTCCCTTGAAACGTCCCTCTAGCGGAGCCACCGCACAACAAGCATCACTCACAAGATACGCTCCAGCTTTCTCTATCTTGTCATAATAGCCCATCTTGATGGCAACATCCTTTGTTGGCTTTGCGGTGGTTATCCAGACAGTCTTTCCCTCTGAAACCTGTTTTCCATCTAGCATCTCTGCAATTCTAGCGACATCACCGATGCTGGCATGAGGACATCCGACGCTGATGAAGTCAATCTCTGCAGCCTCATCATCGAGCTCACTTCGGGCTTTGTCAAGGTCATCATCAGTGACACTCTCTGTGATATCTGGTACAGCAGTCCGATTAGGAGTGATTCCCTCCATGTGGAACAGTGCAACCCCTCCATAGGTTGCAATGGAGGCGCAGAAAGATCTCAATTGGTCTGTTGTTGCATGTGCCACCCCTGTAATATATGGAATCTGTTTGCTTGTACGGTCTCCAATTGCCTTTCCGAGAAGTCCAAAGTCGTCAGTGTTCTGCAATTTGGCCCGAATTTCATAGCCCACTTGAGCCTGTCTGTTTTTCTCTAGATGAAATCCATACTCGGCAGTTCTTCCCGTGAGCGAAGAGGCAAGGGCACTGGGCCCTCCTTCTCTATTGGTCCGAGCACCAATGACAGAATTTGAGAAGCAGACTGCTGATGATTCTGCCCAAGCGATATGTTCTCCATAGTGTGGAAGGTTTCCTATCAAATAGGGCGTACATGTACAGGTGGTCACTACCCCCATCTTTTCAAATGCATCCACAACTCTCTGTTGGTTTTCTGCAAAGTCCTCACTAATACCATGCTTCTTCCACTCCAGCATGTCCATTCCCGCAGGATTTAGTGTTGTCAGGACTCTGGCTCGTCCATCCACAGCCATCTCTGAGAGATACTCCAACCCTGCCTCTCCAAGATTGTGATACGAAACACCTGCAATCTGGACGCTAGTGACAGGAATCAGACGTCCAGCTCCATAAATCTCTCCCAGTGTTGTGATAATCTCTATTGCTTTCTGGGTAGCTTTTCCATGCTTTCCCTCAAGCATCTCTTTCTCTTCATCTGTGAGTTTCAGTCCCATTTCACTCACCCAAGAACTTCTTCAAATCAACTTCTGGAAACACCGCCTTGTCAAAGCTCTTTCCCTTGGTGTCCAAGACTTTAGTGCAGTCGAAACCAATCTTGGTTGTCATCTTTGTTCCCGGCTCTGCACTTGGATCTAGCGAGCTGCCCGGCTCTGGATCTTTGATTAATAGGTCGACATCACCTTGAAATCTAGTTGCCATGGCCCATTCCCTCTCCTGCTCATCATAGATATCAATGTCCTCATCATACACCCAGACATGTTTGGCACTCTTGTGACCCTCAAATGCCCCTTCAATTGCTTTCAGCCCATCATCTTCGTGTTCTTTCTTGACCTGAATGGCAATATGTAACCAACTTGAGCCTCCGGGAGTGATATTGACATCTAGCACATTGACCCCCATTTCCTTAACACTCCTAAACACCGTTGGTTCTCTGGGCATTCCCATCAACACCTTGTGTTCAGAACGACCTGGTAACAGACCTTGCCATATAGCGGTTTTGCGATGTGTAATCTTCTTGACTTCAAAGATGGGCTCTTGGCGCACCACATCAACTGTTTCAGTCAAATCTATGAATGGCCCCTCATCATGCCTCTCCTGCAATACCACCCTTCCCTCAAGAACGAACTCACAGTCTGCAGGTATCAATAGATCCACAGTCTTTGCCCTTGTGACATTTATTGGCTTGAGGGCATTTGCAATTTCAAGCTCATTGATTCCAGTTTCTACAGAAGTTGCAGCAGCCACAAGAACTTCTGCGGTGTTCCCGATGCAGTACGCAACATCAATCTCACCATTGCGTTGCAGAAACTTGTGGAAATCACGGCCTGAAACCACTCTTGTGACCATTTTGTCTTTACTTATCTGCATTGCACGGTGGAAGTCTAGATTCTGTCCATATTCAGGGTCTGATGTTACAACTACGCCCGAGGATATATAGGGCCCTCCATCGACTTCGTTGTGCAGGAGAATTGGATACTTATCAAGATCAACTTCCTCTGCCACTACTTCTTGGCAAGGTGCCCTTTTCACCGTTTCTGGAGGACTGCGATCTTCTATCGCAGCAGCGAGAGTTGGAATAATCTCCTGAGTTTTAATTCCAAAATAGTCTGCAATCTGTCCCTTTGTGCAGAATAGATTCCCAGCCACTCTGAAATCAACCTCTTTGACGTTCTCAAATAGGACCGGTTCGGGCTCAAGACTCTTGAGTACACCAGCAATTTCCAAGTTCTTTGAGATAGTCTTGTGAACTGTTGTGAGCTTTCCCTGTTCAGCTAGATTCTGTATATGTTTCTCAAGTATCATTTACACACCTCAAAGTCCGAATGTTGTATTGTAGACAAATGGCGAACCCCATTCCTCGAGAGCGTCCGACACTTGTTTCTGAGTTTTTGTATCAGGGGTCACTGAAATCATATTCCCTCCTCGTCCTGTCCCAGTGACCTTCGAGCCAATAGCACCACTATTTCTAGCCGTTTCCACCATCTCATCCAGCTCCTTACATGAAACTGTCAGCTCCTGTAGAAGTTCATGATTTCTATTCATCAACGCCCCTACTCTATCTATGTCAAGCCTAAGCAGAGCATCACGAGCCTCGTGAACCAATTCATGATACTCTGAAGCAATCTCATCGAACCACTTGGGGTCCTCTTCTTTCATAGTTCTAACAGCCATCACAACCTCGGTGGTACTTGCTGTGAGACCAGTCGATGCAACGGTCAGATGAATTGAGTCTTCAAGCTTCATCTTCTCAAAGGTTGGTGGTCCTCCTTCAAGGTCCCTAATATACCAGATGAGTCCTCCGAAAGTCGATACGGTGTTGTCAATCCCTGATGGAGTGCCATGATAGCCCTTCTCACCTTCAAACGCAATCTCATTTATCTTATCATCATCATATCCCAGCCGGAACTCTTCATTCAACGCACGAGCGAGAGAAACGCAGCTAGCAGCACTGGCTCCAAAACCTGATGCACCGACCAAGTCGCCCTCATACTCGATAAAGATGCCCATATCACTGAGGTCGATGCCTGCAGCTTGAATCACATTATTGATTGAAACGACCTGTTCATCCCTTTTCTTCGCCTTGTAGCCTGGAACTTCGGGTCTTCTATCATCAAGTCTCCAGCCAAGGTCCTTAGACCGACTCACATATGCCACGGTTTTTGAGGATATTCCTGCCGCCAGTGCTGGAAGTCCATAGACCACGAAATGCTCGCCGAATAAGATACTCTTGCCGAATCCTATTCCTTCGCCCATTCTCTCACTCTCAGTCCCTGAGATTTGCAGCGGGAAGGCGTAACGCCACTTTTGAACTCTTCCTTAGTCCCCAATCAGACCAAGACTAGACAGTTTAGTACGCAAGACTCTTGTCTGTCGATGATGATGAATAGATCAGCATGAAAGTACTGGATCTTTTTTCAGGTGCAGGTGGTTTCTCCTCCGGATTTGCAGGTTCGAGTGATACCCATCTGGCAGTAGACATTGATTCAGTTACATTGGAAACGTATTCTCTGAACTACCCCGAAGCCAAGACAATGCAGCGAAACATTGGAAGTCTTCACTCTATTGAACTAGAACGTGAACTGGGAGGCCATCCAAATATCATCATCGCTTCTCCTCCTTGTGAAGAGTTCAGTCAGGCCAATCCAGACAGTGCCATATCAGCTGCCGAGAGGATATATGGGACTGGTACTGCTCGTCTTGTACTTGACACAATCAGAATAATCGGGGACTTAACTCCTGAGGTGTTTGTAATTGAAAACGTAGCTGCACTCATCAAGGCTGGAGGTAAGGAGATAGTACGTCGGGAGTTGGAAAGAGTTGGAATCGATAATGTGTGGTTCAATCTGGTAAGAGCACATCAACACGGTAACCCATCCAAGCGTCTTCGACTGTTCATCAGCAATGTGAAACTGAATCTCCCTCGTGGAACTCCTCCCCGCGTGATGGATGCTATTGGAAACCTCCCTCCGCTAGATCAGGATGCTCTATTCTCATCAGACAGAGAAGTTCCAAACCACGAACGCCTTTCAGTGACCGAAGACAAGCTCAAACAAATCAGGAGAACTCGTTGGCGGCAGGGTGCCAAACGTTTTCGAGCTAGTAAAAAGAGAAGCCTACCCAATTGGGTGCGACTAAGCCCCGATCAGATAGCCACATCTATAATTGGCTTGTCGCGCTATATTCATCCGTTTGAGCACAGACTTCTCACAGTTAGAGAACACGCAAGGCTCATGAGCTACCCAGACTCATTTGTGTTCAATGGGCCAACAGACAGCCAATACAATCAAGTGGGCGAGAGCGTCCCACCTCTGTTATCCCATCTCATTGCAGAGGAGGTCCTAAAATACCTTGAATGAATCCATGAAGAACGTGTATGTTGTACTTCACAACGTGCATGCTGTGAGCAAAGTGATCGAGACCGCTCAAGTAGTCTATGGACTTGGTTTTCCTAATTTCTTAGTATCTAAGGCGGAGGGCTCAGCAGCCCAGACCGGCGTGCCTGAAGCAAACCGCCTAGCTATGAAAATGAATGGAAGCTTTGCAGTCTTACCAGACTTGCGTGACGTCCTTGAGATGCTGGATGTTGATAGCCCGTTAATGATTACTTCTCCGGTCCTTGTCAAAGAGCGGATAGACGCAAGAGGAATAGCAAATAGAATCAAGGATGGAGAACGAGTTGTGATTGTTCTCTCTGGCAGTAATAGTTCTTTCTCGCGAAAAGAGATGGATATGGGGGAGTGTGTGAGCTTAGAGGCACGAGTCGACATTGGCCCTGCAGGGTCTGCAGCTATAGTGCTCTATGGAATAGATGGGATACTCATCTAGTGAGTCGATTTTGAAAATGAGATGGTGGGCCGGACGAGATTCGAACTCGCGATCCCTTGGATCCGAACCAAGAATCACTGTGGCACACATCATGAGTGATGGTGTGATACCAAGCTAGACCACCGACCCTTGCTGGAGGGAGACCTCATTGCTAGGGATTTAACGATTTCGCCCTGAGTGCTTTTACGGTTCCAAGATAGATTCCTGATATGCTGTACACCTCAGAATCAAGTAAGTCCACGCACCTGTTCTCAAAAATGGGTCCATGAAACTCGGTCTTTTGAGAGTTTACTTGTAGTCCAGCAAACATCTCATTAAAGCTTGGCAATGTAATCAATGTCCCAGAACAATCTTCGGAATTCTCAAGAACTCCTAATTCTCTGCGTACACAGTTCTTCATCAGCTTTGACTTTAGAACAACAGGTATTACTCCAGCGTAGCGTTTTCTATCTGGTCTATCCAATCCTGGAGCATCGACAGTCCTGACGCTACGGATCGTAGGATGATTATGTCCTATCACTAGAATCTCAGAATCCAATATGTCCGAAGATGGCCAGGCATGTCCATGGACTAGGCCAACTTTCTTGTCTTCGCCAATCACAGTTCCATGCACATCCAGCATCGTCACGTTCCGTGGCAAGAGTGGAAGCAGATCCCCGTCATGATTCCCGGGAATCACATATGTTGAACTGAGTTCTGAGATTGCCAACATGAATTCTGGAATGAGGCTCCAGTTAAAGTGACTATGCGCAGTTATCGTATGCTTAACATCTCCTATGATGTAAACCTCTGAAGCAGAATACTTCTCAAGAAGTGTTGATACTCTCTCTAGCATCTTGTTATGTTGAGAGGGGAACGAAACTCCTTTTGTTTCGTATAATTCATACTCAAATCCAAGATGAAGGTCGGCAATCAATAGAACTGCCTTGTCATCGCTTAAAATCACCAATGCGCGGTCTTCGAAGACAGTTTCCATTGCATTGAAACATCAATAATACAACATTTTAACCTGAGCCTATAGACTTCTGATTGTCATGTCCCTCCCACCTAACGAAGTCAGACGTCTCTCCAAGCAAGAACTGACCCAGAGTGACATAGAGTATTTCCGTGAAAAGTATGGCAAGAGGTTCGTTCGGGCTCTAAGAGCAGTGGAGGAGGGCAGAGCAATCAAATACAACTTTCAGCCAAGTGGAACTTCAAAATGGATAGTGCGCGGACAAAGGCGTGAGTATCTTGTCGTTCCACAAGTCTTCTGTACGTGTCGAAGCTTCTATCATTCAGTGGTAATAGATCGAGAGATCAGTATGTGTTACCATCTTCTGGCTCAACGAATTGCTGAGATTCGTGACCAGTACAAATCAATCGAATCAACCGATGCTGAAAGACGAAAAATGAGTTCGGAGCTTCGACGAACTGATTAAGTCCTGAAGATACAACCATCGAACTGAGGATAACTTTTTAACACTGCCCAGAGTCTGCCACGCTGACTGAGCCAAAGGTCGGATACGGTCATGCCAAGTTTCAGAAGAGCATCAACCACAATTTCAGTAATAATCGCAGTAATGATTCTTCTATCCTGTTTCCAAGTCACAGTTAAAGCACAGGCT
The DNA here is from genome assembly GCA_029856425.1 of Candidatus Thorarchaeota archaeon. Lineage (GTDB taxonomy): Archaea > Asgardarchaeota > Thorarchaeia > Thorarchaeales > Thorarchaeaceae > SMTZ1-83. The sequence goes on along the minus strand of JAHQWZ010000006.1, from coordinate 6,058 downwards.
GACCTAGACCCAATTGTCGTTCTTTATGATGCAGAACATTCACCACAGTTCTCACCCACAGACGAGGACGAAGGGCTCAAACTTATGCTCGATATGGTGAATGCGTCCACAAGATATCTTGTCAAGATTAACGAAGATCCAATCCGCAATAATACTCTAAGCGATGTTGATGTATTGATAATCGCGAGTCCTGATCGGAGTAATGAGTTTACAGCATCAGAAGTAGCTGCCATAGACGAGATGATGAATAATGGCAGTTCTCTACTACTATTAGGTGATCCATCAATCGGTCAGAACTCGTCTTATTGGAACGATCCGCAATTTCAAGACTTAGGAGAAACAATTGCCATCAATAGACTCCTTGACTCATTGAACATAACTGGACCAAGGTTCAGTGTTCTATATGATGAGGATGATGATGTATATAGAGGCGATGCAATGTTTGACCTTAACCAGACATTGAATGAAACTGCACCTTGGGTCATTGGCATGGATTCCAGCACTTGGGACGCAACACATCCCATTTTCAGGAATATCAATGAGCTTGTTCTTATGACAGCCACATTGAAACCGCTCTCTTTGGTCAGTTCAATCGCAAAGGGCTATGAAACCTCTTTTGCACAATACAAAATTAACGATCTGAATATGGGCAACTACACCTATCTCAATCAGACCCTATATGCAGAGAATCCTCTCTCATATTCTGCCATAAACGGGTCCTTCCCATCCTGGTTGTCATCTTTCGAGTATAACAAGACCAGAATAGTCATGTCAGGTTCCGCGATAATGTTCTCTGGGCGTACACTTGACATCGATGGCTCAGAAAGTCAGTGGTTCTATACAGCGGATAACTCACGTCTGTTCATGAACATGCTGGACTGGCTGTCAGAAGAATTCGTGGAGGCTCCTAGTGCAATCATTCCAATGCTCATTATCTCATCAGTAATACTCGTTGTTGGAGTGTCGTTCTACATCCTGAAGAAAACCAGATAGGACTACCAATCAGGCGTTTCCAGTCCTGACTGCAATAGAATTGCCTCCACAGCGTGTTTGAGATCTGGAACTCCTTGTTTCTTGGGAGCTGACATAGGTATCACATTTGGTTTCACTTCTGGAAGGGCTTCTCTAAGTTTGGCAATCAGATACTCAAGTTCTACAGATTGTTGACGTTTCTTTAGCTTGTCTATTTTATTGGCTGCAACAATCACATGTGGAGCAATTTCCGACAGAAATGTATAGAATTCCACATCGATGGGAATCTCCCCACGTTTTTCCCACCGTTCTACTAGTTCTCTAAAAAGAGAGATATCAACTATCAAGACCACGAGAGCAAGATAATCACTCCAACCCTCGAGCTTCTGCACGATTTTGGTCTTCATCTCTTCAATCCCGGTCTTGCTGACCCCTGACATATGTCCAAATCCCGGAATGTCTACCAGTGTCACAGGACCTAAGTCAATCATAAGCTCCCATCGTGTACTTCCTGGTTTCTTGCCTACTCTTACCTTTCTACCTGTCAGTGCTCTAATCGTACTACTCTTTCCAACATTGCTCCTTCCGGCAAAGACAACAAGAGGTGCTTTCATTTCAATCCCCCCAGAATGGACGAGTTCGTGCATATTCCCTCTCTGCCTTAGCAATTTCCCTTAAGAGAGAATGCCGATCTGTGAGGCCTGGCTTCAGAATTCTTGCTGCAGTAGTGGCTCCAATGCCTCGTCCTGCCAACACTAATAATGCCCTCTTTCCATAATCCGACACGAGGGTTGCCATTAGTCCTCCAGCTCTGTACTTTTTCTCTTCAGATTTCGTAAGATGTTTGCCAGCTACCTGCTTTGCAACAATCTTAGTAAATTCCCTGTCCGTTGGAGGCAATACTGCAATCATTCTAGACCCACAGACAGGACACTCGACGACATCCTCCATTGTTGATACGGTCCGTGTTGAGTCCCAATCACCCTTTGCCATGCACACAAGTCTGAAACGCTTCGCAAGAAGCCGATCCTCCATCATGGCAAGTATCTCCTCTTCGTCACTGATTTCGCCTATTACCTCGAATCGTGTCTTTTCCTCAACTATAAGTCGTGCAAAGTGAGAAGGACGCTCTGTTCTAACGATGCTTATTTCCAATTTACCTGAACTGCCTTTTTCAAAGATGTCTATAACGCGTTTCTCATCAAGCTTCTCATCTAGGACTTCCCTCATAGCTTCATCAAATACCGGGGAACCATCGTAAGCCTTGATTAATCGCTTGACTGGTATCTCCCTCACCTTGGCATCACGCCGGATGATACCCATTCTTCTGCCAACATGTATGAATCGAGAGGTGAAATTCTGAGTAGTCCTAACGGTCTTTCTGAGAATCGTAGAGGCCTGCTCTCCGTTATAGTCTTTCAAAACATCAGCTACATGTTCTGGTTCAATTCTGACACTAGAGGTGAACAGGATACGGTACGGATCTCTCTCGACAGCAATGTCTACTCCCATACGTGTAGTCAGAAGCGCAGCGATGACCAGTCCAAGTGTTTCATTGGTTTTTGTACCCAAGGGTGCATGAAGAACTATTCCAGTAAGGAAATCCTCTATTATGAACGATTCCTCTGATGCCAAGAGTCCTAACTCAGACAAGGCTTTCTTTACATTCTCAATAACGTGATTCTGGGCTTCATCACTTAATTTGTACTCTCTTCTCAGTAATTCCTTACTTTCATTCTCATTTCTTTCTGCTATTGCATTCCAGACCTTTGCAACTTCTGCAGCCACCTCGAATGGCACCGGAATCATCTCCCCTATCCATCGGGGCGTTTCTGTATCAATATCGGTCACAGGAGCACACAGAACCTCCTCTTCCTCGATGCTGATGACCTGCCAAGGTCTACCCCTAATTACAAAGACCGACCCTGTTTCAACACTCTGCGTTACATAGTCCTCATCCAACACACCAATACTCGAACGAGTGACAATATCCAATGCATTGACTTTGCGCACATCAGGAATGGTGCTCAGATGTTCATAGTAGAATACTCGTGTTCTTTTGTTCTTGGTGACCTTGCCATTTTCCAAGGAAGCAAGCTTCTTTTCGACCATAAAATCCAAAACACGGCTCAAGTTCTCAGGTTTCAGGCTATAATAAGGAAAAGCACGCGAAAAAACCCTCAAGAGTTCCGAATGCTCAATTTCCTGCATGTCAAGTAGAAACCCACAGATCTGATGGCAAAGTACATCCCATGGCATCAATGGTATCTTTGCCCTCTCGACCTTGTTCATAAGAGCGCGTCTGAGGATCACACCTGACTCGGTAACGTCATCCAGATTCGCGGTTGCCAGAATGACTCCTTCTGCAGTCCTCCCAATCCCATGGCCTGCACGGCCAGTACGCTGTAGTGCCCTTGAAACTTCACGTGGGCTGCTGTACTGGATAACGAGGTCCGCCTGACCTATATCTATTCCAAGCTCGAGGCTAGAAGTAGCAATGATTGCCTTGGAAACACCATTCTTCAGTCTCCCCTCTGCTGAAATCCTTACGTCTTTTGAAAGAGAACCATGATGCACATCGAACTCGTATGGTGGCTTAATCGCCATCATCTTGGCTCCGAGTGTTTCAGCAAATGAACGCGTGTTTGTGAAGATTATAGTTGATTCGTGTCTACTGACTAAATCGACAATTCTGTCAAGACGAGCTGTTGAGTGTGGCGGATATAGCAGCTTTCTTGCCAGTCTCTTGTGATGTTGATTTGGAGTTGGCATCTCTACTCTCAGAGCCATCTTTCGTGAATCATACCCTGCCCAGACCGTTTTCACAATTCGATTAGACCCGCCAAGAAGACGAGCGACCTCTCCAGTATTGCCTACTGTAGCTGAGAGTCCCACACGTTGAATCGGAGCATCTACAAGATGCTCTAATCTCTCGAGTCCAAGGCAAAGCTGAGTACCTCTCTTACTGTCAGCCAGCTCATGAACCTCATCAACAACCACCGCGAAGACCGTCCTCAGATGATACCTCAGACGTTTTCCAGGAAGAATTGCTTGAAGTGTTTCTGGTGTTGTTATCAACAAGTTCGGCGGCTTCAAAGCCTGCTTTCTGCGTTCGTATTGAGTTGTGTCACCATGACGGACAGATACAGTCAGTCCAAGATGCCCGCACATATCCTCAATCCTCTTGAATACATCACGGTTTAGTGCTCTCAGAGGAGTGATATAGAGTATATAGAAGCCGAAGAGTTCTCGTTGGCTCTTCATCTCTTGGAGCCGATTCAGCAGTGGCAAGAGTGCAGCCTCAGTCTTTCCGCTTCCAGTAGGAGAGAGAAGAAGTGCATTTTGTTTCTCATTCATAATCACTGGAATAGCCTTCTCTTGAATTGGAGTGGCTGATGTAATTCCTTGGGTAGCTAGGAACTCAATGATGTTCCTACTAAGGTATGAGAAAGCACTCATGCAGAGGTCATCCTTCTCACTAGATGTCGCGCTTCGTTGATTAATATGCGTAAATCTGTTCGGAGTGTGACCTCCGCCTCTTTCATTTCGCGCTCAAGGCTCTGAATAATGTACTCAAGAGAATGACCATGACCGATGAGTCCTTCGACTATGGACCTAACGGAGTCTAGATTCGCCATATGTCCTGCTGAGTTCTCAAAAGCCCGAAGAAACAGGTCGTCAGAACTCATCATGAGTAGTCTCCACTACTACTCTGGCCTACTCGTCTTCCTCTTCTCCCCAGACGGAATAGGCTAGGATCATCATCAGGGCAATAATACCCATCGCTACAAGGATAAGGAACATAATTGACTCGATGAGTATGGCCTTCATAGGAATCCCACGTTCTCGGATTTAGTCCGCTTATAACCATTGCTGATTATTGGTCCTTGTACTAAGCAATTTCGGCTTTTCTACTCTCATAGAATTTGTCGATGAATGCGCCATAGATGTCAACAGCCTCTGTCAAGGGATTGACCTCATCGATTGACATTTCAAGTCCACACGAACCACACTTGACACTGGCAAAACCATTGTTGCGATACAACTCGATCTTGATTGAAGTGTTTCCACAGTCAGGACATGGATATACATCTGGTATGCGTTTTTGAGGACGCCGTCGTACTTTTTGCCTTCGTCTTCTTCCCATATGATTCACCTCTACCTATGTCCCACAAAATAGGGAAAGAGCCCAATAGAAGTAGAGCGGGCTGCACCTGACTGGAATTCATTTAAGCCTTATGATGCCTCAAAATCGCGGTGAAAGCAAAGCGTTCTTATTCACGGCTGTCCCGCAGCTGAACGCAATGTCAGACCTCTCACGAAATGCAGAATGTGTCCTCAGAATTCTGCAGGGCTCAACAGAGCCACTCACGACATCTGAGATTCTAGAGGCCGCGCACGACGAGGAACTGTCCGATATCTGTCAGGACTGCGCTGGGGGGGACACATTCATTATTGCTGCTCGACAACTCGTGGACAAGGGCTTAATTACAAAGAAGCTCGGCAAGGGAGGCTATCGCTGGAAATTGGTGTAGGACGATTGATGTTATGCTAGATGTTAGAGATGATTTTCCAGTTCTGAACCGCAAGATCAACAGGCGTCCTATTGTCTACTTAGACAGTGCATGCATGGCACTCAAGCCCAAACAAGTTGTGAATGCCATGAATGAATATTACGAGCAGTATCCTGCCTGTGGAGGGCGTAGCATACACAAGTTCGGTGAGGAGGCTTCGAATGCATATACTGCTTCGAGAGAGAAGTTTGCCAGATTTCTCAATGCAACAGAGCCCGAGGAGTGTATCTGGACGCGGAACGCAACGGAGTCACTCAACATCGTTGCAGGGTCTGTAAAGATACCAAATGATGGAAAGATTGTGACAACAACATTGGAACATCATAGTGGGTCATTACCCTTTGTTGAGCGCGCTCGACGAGATGGACTGAAGGTAGATGTGCTCGAAGCAAAGAGAGATGGCACATTCGACATTGAGGACTGGAAACGGATTATTGACAACAAGACACGACTGGTTTCAGTCGTGCACTCATCAAACGTGACTGGAACTGTGGCGCCTCTTAGGGAAATAA
>JAHQWZ010000233.1 GCA_029856425.1 Candidatus Thorarchaeota archaeon | reverse complement strand
CGTGTTGTGTTGGAAACTAGCGCCATTCTCCGCACCTTCGCTTTCCCGGGGTGCAGATCCACATCATAGGACGGAATCCAATATGCATTGCGTACTTGGTAGGTCACATCCAACTCAACTTCCGCCTTGTCCCTAGCCTCAAGAGCGATTTCAACTTCATAGAATGATTCGGTTCTTCTCTTGGACTCAATCTGCCCGATGTTTTTTCTCAGGATGCTAATCTGATCCTGAATGTCTTTGCGCTTCTCTTGGAGGTCTCTAATATTCTTCTTGGCAGCTTCCACCATCTTGTCCGATTTCGAGTCCATCTCAATGAGTTGGTCCATCTTGGCTTCATTAGCTGCAAAAAGCATACCAAAAGTCCCTGCAAAATCTGCCACCATACCACGAATATTGGAGAGCCTCTGATTTTGAGTCTCGATCTCGTCATTTGTCTTCAGGAACTCCCTCTCAAATTTCTGCAGATTGCCATAGAGTGTCTTGACATCCTCTTTTGGCTCAAATACAACCTCTGCTCTTCTAACATCAATGGTTGATAATGCCACGGGGCCTTTGCCTTTTACTCGAAAGCTGTCCTCTTGTGCATAGGATGTTATGCCCCGTACCAATACTTTCTGAGGGCCGGCATCTAATTTCACAGTTCCTCTTTGGGACACACGAGCGCCATCTCTAAACACAGTGACTTGATGAACCCTAGTTCTAATCCCTGTCAAGAATTATCTCCCGGCAACCCGTGCACGGATGCACATTTATTCTTTGAGTAGATAGCCAGCGCCGGGCTTTAAGTTCGTGTTCCTTGGCGCAGTACTCTACTGTATCCAAAATCATCCTTGCCAATCTGTTGGATTGGAATTAGTAGTCGAAATGCGCAACCTTCTCTGTCCACTAAGTCAGCCAGTTCAATCGTCCCACCTAAATGTTCCATGATCGATTTTGTCAGATACAGTCCCATGCCACTGCCGCCTTTTGTTGTGAACCCCTTTTCAAAAATCGCATCTTTGAGTTCAATTGGCACCCCCGGACCATCGTCACAAATGACGACCTCAAGAGAATCCTGTTGCGCTTTGACCATGATTTCAACGGTTGGGTCAATGCCAGCATGTTGAGATGCATTTCGAATCAGGTTTTGAAATACTGTACTGACAAGCCTGCTTGTGGGACGGACTTCGCTAGCTTCTTTGTCTGCGATAATCTCTATTGACAGATTTCTGTCTGTGAGTTTAGCCATATTAGACACGTACTCGATCATTGATAGTACGTTTTCAAACTCCTCAGGTGGTGGAGCTGAGAATAGGGTAAGAAGACTTGCCATTCTCTCACTTGCAGCCAGTGATGTGTTCAACTGCTCAGACAGTCTGCCCTCCTGAGAAGGAAGCATCAGGGTTGATAGCTCAATGCCGCCAATGACCACTTGCATATCATTTCCCAGGTCATGAGTTAGCAATGAAGTGTATATTTGAAGTTCTTTTTGTCTCTCATCTAGGTCCCGATTACGCTTTTCCATTTGCTCAACATAATACATCAGTGTCCAATTGCCGAACAGCACCAGTACTGTTACAGCGATCTCAGCTGCAATCACTTCAGCTGCCATTGAAATCGCAATCCCGGGATGTATCATGACGACGATTATCAGACCTACATTCATGATTGTCGCCAAAAGTGTCTCAATTCTGGGGCTCAGTACTTGACTGCCGATAACGACTGCCAAGACTGGCCACGTCAGGATTTGAAACATAAGCCCTCTCTGATCCCATAATGGATTAGAAGCTAGAACCATGAATGGAAGTATAGCAAGTAGGATTATTCCGAGATTTGCTGCAGTTGTAACAAATCTGGTCCTGCTGACTAGATATATGATAGCTAGTAGGAATGTCATTATAGTGTAGATTGGTGCCCCTCCAATCACGACACTTGTTATTTGAAGTAGAGGAAACACAGCGCAACCAGCAAAAGCGGCGGTTGATACGAATCTTGCCTTTAATGTTGGACCCCCGGGCTCTATCTCAGGTGCAGGTTCTGTCAACAAAAAGGGGAGCTCCGCAATTCTCGCAAGAACCCGTCTTGCGGTATGACCTCTTGATTCTGACAGCCTTTATCAACTCCATCAAGCAGCGTGGGCTTTCCAAAGTAGCTCTTTTCAGCCGAAGAGGATTGTTTTATCTATTCATATTTCTTATTACGTAGTACTGACTCATCACGCCTATCTTGTGACTTGGAGACGAGGCATCTTTGAGTGGAGCAATCGCCCGCATGGGATTCAGAAACGCCTTTCGAAGAAAGCGCGTCGCCATTTTTACTGTCATCTCGATTTCAATCTCTGTAAGCCTCCTTTATACAGCCCTCTCTGCAAGTACAAGTCTCCAGAGCAGCGCAAATCTGTTCTTGCAGGAGACTCTGTCCCCTGTCGATATCACGGTGTCAAATGGAGGACAATGGAATCGACGTATAACGGTTGATATGAGAGAGGAAATTGAGCGTATCTCTGGGGTGACTAATACAATTCCTAGAATTGAGGAGTATGTATGGGTAGAAAACGGAACAGAGAATCTCTACTTAATCCTAGTAGGACTTGATTTGAAGCAAGAAGAACACATAGGAAGCCTCAACGCTACAGAGGGAATTCTCAATCTTTCGAGCACTCAGTGTTATTTGACACGAGAGGCGATAACTCTTCTAAACATCAGCGTCGGTGATGAACTCCAACTAACAACAACTGCTGGCTTTCAATTCTTGAATGTTAGCGGCTATGGACTGGCACTTGATAAGGGTGTCATTGGGCCAGTCGTCTTTGTTTCTCTTGAAACAGCGCATTCCATCTATCGTGTCAGATACCCAGATAACTCGGTTGGGAAGCTACTAGTAGAAGTCGATGATGTTTTTCGAACTCCGAGTATAGTGAATCATATCTCCCATATCATTGGTGATGATTTCATTGTTTCAAATATCAAGGTCTACCCACTTGAGCTCGCCAATGTTTTCCTCACTCAAGCTCGAACCATACTTCTGGCGCTAGTCGCTGCTGCATGCTTCATTGCGGTATTTCGTGTCTTCTCTGCGTTTGCTATGGTATTCAATGAGCGGAGATATGAAACAGGAGTCGTTCTTGCTTTCGGTGCACCTAGGTCCAAGATTCTTCTACTATTCATGTCCGAGATTGGCGCAGTTGGTTTTATTGGTGCCATCTTCGGTGGCATTCTTGGCCTTGCCATGGGTGCAATCGTAATTCAGTTCGTCATTCTCCTGCTATCCATAATAGCGATTTCGCCAGCTTCGAACTTCATTAGGTCAGCAAACACAATTGATCCCATGATGTTTCTGCTGGCTGGCCTAGCTGGAATCCTATTGACGCTATTTGCTGGCTATCTTCCTGCCTGGAGAGCATCAAGAGGAAATGTTGTGGAGAGTCTTGGTACAGGCCCTATTACACCATCGCAACGCAAGGGAGCAGTTTCTCAGAAAGTCCGAAAACGCATTCATGGTGTTCTTGTGGCAATTTCTGTACTGCTCGTTTCTCTTGTCCTCTTGCAGATGCTTTGCGATCTATTCAATCTGCACTGGATCTCATCAGATATCATTCGAATTGCTTCAATTCCTGCATTTCTGGTGGCCATAGTCACACTCTCTCCCAAGCTCGCCAATTCGGAGCTGGTGATTAGGCCGCTGGTTTCCCGGTCTTCACAAGTAGTTCAATCAATGTCCAGGAAGAACATCAGACGAAATACACTCAGCGGACTCATCGTGTTCAATCTCTTCGTAGCAGTGACAGTGCTTTTCATTGCTTCTACAAATGTGGGTCTGGCTGTGACAGAATCTTGGAGTGCTAATCTCGGCTGGCAAACTAGTTCTGCCAACGTAGTGGTATACATGGATCCTCCGAGTCAAAGAAACTTCATCGAAGAGGTGAAAAACATGGCAAAT
>JAHQWZ010000005.1 GCA_029856425.1 Candidatus Thorarchaeota archaeon | reverse complement strand
CCCCCGGAGGCTTAAGTCCTAGAGAATCTAGACCTGACATACTTAGAAGGCCTGCACAATGATCCGGCACTCCGATAGTCCCATGTTCTTCCACCACTAGAACATAGTGACCTTTTGCCGCCACTCGGCGAGCAGACATGAGCCCTGAAGGACCACCGCCTACTACAATCACGTCATATTCAGATTGATTCATCTTCTATACTGCAACGTAGGGCACCCTTTTTATCTCTCTCCAAGGGATGAAGATGTCGCTGCAAAGAGAAGGCATCTGTAATGAGTCTACAGAAATTCAAATTCAAACAGATAATAGCGGTGAGAACTGATCTTGGCATGAGTAAGGGCAAGATGGCGGTTCAAGTTGCACATGGTGCAGTGAGCGCTTCGGAAAGGGTTCGTGTAACTCACCAGCATTTATGGAAGGCCTGGTTCAACGAGGGGCAGAAGAAGGTCGTTGTGAAGGTCGCATCAGAGGAGGAACTTCTTGAACTACGTAGGCTCGCTGTAGACTTGGATGTGCCATTTGCACTAATTCGAGATGCAGGTATGACTGAGCTGCCCCCCGGAACGACCACAGTCATAGCAGTTGGTCCTGGAACTTCAGAGAAGATTGACAGAGTGACTGGTGAACTAAAGTTGCTATGAAGAGAGGATGGGTTTCCGTGAGATCAACGTATCCTCTAGAAATGTCAATTGGGATGGAACTCTACAGTACAAGTACTCCTGGAGTAGGAGGCAATCTGAAAGGCCGGTTTGAGGACTTCGTCGTTGAAGAGATTGCTCCTGATAGACGACTGCTTTCAGTCCAAGATTGGAATGATAAGACTCCCGAACTGCAGATTCCTGAGGAAAAGGCGAAGTTCATCCGATTTGATATGCAGAAAGCGGGTCTGACAACTATTGATGTTGCCACGATTATTGCTGCAGAACTTGACTTGCCTCAACATCTTGTTACATATGCTGGTCTAAAGGATAAGCGAGCAATCACCACACAGCAAATGTCGGTGCCGTTCAGATCGACTGAACGACTTGTGAATGCAAGACTGTCCCGCATCCAAATCAGCAATCTGAAATCGACACGAAATCCAGTACAGATTGGAGACCTGTGGGGAAATCGTTTCACAATTCGCCTTTCAAACATTGATGGGGACTGCGATCAGGCAATGGAATCCGTTCGAGTGCTGACGAAGCAGCCTCTGCTCAACTACTTTGGTGTTCAGAGATTCGGGGTGACTCGTCCCTTTACACATTTGGTTGGCAAGGCACTTGTAAAAGATGATTTTGAAGAAGCAGCCAAACTCATGCTATCGGTCACAACTGAATATGAATCTGAGGAGATTACAGAAGCAAGACGCAAGCTAGCAGATGATTTCACTCCGGACGAGGACATTCTCGCAGCATTCCCCGAGGGCCTGAGATATGAACGAGAATTGCTGAAGTTTCTCATGAAGCATCCCGGCGAATTTGAGCGAGCAATCTCACGGATGCCCTCACGTGTCCTCACTATTTTTGTTCACGCATATCAGTCATACCTGTTTAATCGTCTTGTAAGTCAACGAGCAGAATCATCTCTCCCCCTTGGCCTTCCGGTTCCTGGAGACTTCCTAATCAAACTGGATGAGGCACATTCAGGGCGAGACTCGTGGCTCTTTGTTACAGAGAGGAACTTCGAGGAGAGATCCAAGCTCGTCGAAACAGGCGAATATGGGCTCGCAATTCCTCTTCCCGGGTACTCAACGAAGACACCCCCTTCTATTCAGACCGATATGTTGAAGAACCTCATGTCTGAGGAAGATGTGCGATTTCAGGACTTTCGGAAACCGAAGCGAAAAGCAATTGATTCAGCTGGAGGCTTTCATCTGCTTTCAATCAACTTATCTGATATCATAGGGGAATGTGAGGAGGACCATCTTATCTTGCGTTTCCAGTTGAGAAAGGGGTCATATGCAACTGTTGTGATGCGGGAGATAATGAAGAATGATCCAATTCATAGAGTCTGAGTCAACGTCTTCGGCCTTTTCCAGCAAATTCCTTAAGTTTCTCTCCGAAAATGTCGTTGCTAGGACCCTCTTCCTTCTCGGCTCTTTCATCCTGATACTGAAATAAAACAGATTCCCCCATTACTGCAGAAACTATCTTTCTGAGGTCTTCCTTTGAATAAGTGATGCGATCTCGATCTTCGGGCTTTAACATGACAATACTCTCCTTTGTACCATCAGGGAGATATAGGCTGTTGACGCCTACCTCCATTGCGGGATCGATTAGGTTTCTCACTATTCTTCGCATCTTTATGGGACCCTCGAAAATCATAACCTCTCCATATAACTCAGCAATCTCATTCATGAGCCCTTCCGTTTCGAGAAGTCTGTCTTTGTTGTCCTTCCTGACTACAAGAATCAAACGCCCATCCGATTCTATCGCTCTGAGAAGATGCAGGTCTTCGATTTCTGGATACTCCTTAGATTTATTCAAGAACCATCTTGAAAACTTGACATCAAAATCTGTGATATCGCCTCTGTCTAATCTCTCCTGACAATTTGGGCATAGCATGTCCGATTCAATGTCAAACACGCAGATTGGCAGCTTCATATTCTTGTCTTCACCACACAAAGCCGCAGCAATGACTGGGCTTCTGGGTGAGTACCACAACAAATATCGGACTTATTACTTGGTGAGTGTAATGTCGATGGTTGAAACGTTCAAGTCGCTTCCTTTGTCGGTCTGAACGGTAGTTGTATCAATCTCTATGCTCTTGACTTTAAGTTCGGAGATGAACCTATGACGTGTTATTTCAGCGACATCAACCGCACGACTGATTAACCGGCCTCTCGCCTTAATTACCACTTCCTCGGCACCCTTGTTGAACAAAGTCACGCAGGCCAAAACGTAGGACATCACATTCTTGTTGCCTACTAGTATCACCGAGTCGCCGTGACTCTGATCGCCCGACTTATCGTCGGTCTTCTTTGCTGTCACCCGAAGCCTCTCCACCTGCTACTGCTCACTAAGGTCTAGGGTATAGCACGGTATCGAAGCCCATCTGATATAGATTTCGATTACCCGGGGAAGAGGAACAGCCTCAGTAATGATTCGGATGGAGTTCATTGAAGTTTAGAAATGCTCCTAATACACAAGCCTTTTCTTGACACCATCACGGCACGTCATGGATGTTGTTCAATGTCACAGCTCACATTTCTTGGGTCCTGCAGAGAGATTGGACGTTCAGGCTTCTATCTTGAGAATAAAGACGAGAGCATAATTGTCGATTATGGTGCAAAGCTCTCTACACCTCCAGAATTCCCTGATATGGTTCCGCTCGACAATCTACAGGGCATCGCACTTACTCATGCCCATCTTGATCACTCCGGGGGCGTCCCTCGGATTCTATCTCAGACTGAGGCATCTCTCTTTTGTACTCCTGCCACACGTGACCTGACTCTTCTCCTCCTGCGCGACATGCATAATATCTCTAAAGGTCGATTGCCATTCACCCGGAAAGACATCCCACTTGTGAGAAGACAGTGTCAGGCGACAGCCTACGAAGAAACCATTCCTCTCGGCCATCACTTTGAGATGACTCTATTCAATGCAGGTCATATTCCTGGAAGTTCGATGGTATCGGTTAGGGTCAACGGCAAAAGAGTACTCTTTACTGGAGATGTCAATGCCACAGAGTCGCAATTGAATCTGGGCGCAAGGAAGAACCTTCCCAAACATGATATCGTTGTCACAGAGAGTACCTACGCTAGAAGAACGAACCCTGACAGAGTTGAGATTGAGAAGGCTCTAGTGGATACTGTTATTGAAACAATGGAGCGTGGGGGCACGGTTCTAATTCCTGCCTTTGCTGTGGGTCGCAGTCAAGAAATGATGTGCATCCTCGAGCAGAACAACATACCTCAGAAGTATCCGATATACTTAGACGGAATGGCACGCAAGGTCAATGAGGTCCTGACGCGACATCCCGAGTACCTTCAGAGTCCACAGTCTTTCAGTAGAGCGGTGGGAAGAACTCGCATAATTCAGGACAACAGAGACCGTACAAAGGCTGCAAAGAGTGGAGGTATAATCATCTCCCCAGCTGGCATGCTGAAGGGTGGGGCATCGCATCTATACTTCAAGCTGCTTCATGATGACCCAAAGAACTCAATTGTGTTGGTCAGTTTCCAGATTCCTGGCACTCCCGGTGCGGAACTCATAAGGACTGGGAAAGTCCTTGTTGGTAGTCGCGAGTATGAGGTCGCTGCTGATGTAAGAATGCACCACCTCTCATCACACTCGGACTCAAGGGGGCTCTTGGACTTACTTACAAGGATTCCAGGAGATCCTGAGTTCCACATAGTCCATGGAGAGTCAGAATCATGTGACAAGCTTCAAGATCTTCTTCAGAAGAAGGGACGAAAGGCCAATGTGCCTGAAGTGAATGAAATGATTGAGATTTAGGCCTCCTCGGGCTCAGGACGTGCCTCAACAATCTGGCATTTCACACGTTGCAGGACTTCCTCGGCCTCTTGGGCTTCTAGAATCATCGTGTAGAGATACCGCGTTGTTCGGAGTTTTAACTTGACTTGGCCAGCCCCTCTCTTGACTCTGCACTCCTTTGCATCTTCTGTCATCTCGAGGAATTTCTCTACATCATAGATTTGTTTTGGCATTCTTGAGCCTCCGCAACAGACTCTCCGAAGTTCAACTCGTTATAAGAGTGACGGATTGACTTCGAGGAAGATGGTGGGCCGGGGGCGACTCGAACGCCCGATCTGCGGTCTTGCTGAGTGTTCATAGTATCAACAAGATTTCCGCCGTGTGAAGGCGGCATCATAGCCGACTAGATCACCGGCCCTTCTGCCCGCTGTTTGGATAGCAATTCGGATATAAGAATGATGGATGGTTGATAAAGAAGCAGGTGCGAGCTACTTGCTGTGCCTGCAAACCTCTTATCTTAAATATATACGTTGAATCTACTTCCATCATTATTCCCTAGTACGTGTGCAGTAATTGTAGCCTCAAAAATCGCTGTGTCGTCAAGACCTTCTGAATTGGGTGTTTTGAGTGAGGAGGATTAATGCGGGAGTCTTGGAATTCAGGCTAAAATTGAGGTTGCACTTATCCGTATTGCTTAATTATTCCTAACTGAGGCAGCGACTGGGTACTAGATGTGACTATCAAAATGCGATCCCGCCTTAGTCTGTATTCAGGGTGCTGCACCATCCGAAGCTGCAAATCGACTGCATGACTCTATCGGCTTATCTGAGAAGACTGCAGTTTATGAATGGTACAAGAAGATCTGATGAATTGTGTATCTGAATTATCAGATTTGTAGTCTACTTCTTAGCACGCCTTTTGGGTCTGAGGTCCTTGTTCTTGCACTTCCTGCACTTTTTCGCCTTCAATGGATTGGTTGCTCCACAGTATCTGCATACTGACTTGTAGAGCAAGTAGTGCTGTGCAAGCCTGCGTTTCTCAATATCAGCAACTGGCATTTCTTAGACCTCAATACATGCGGCACACAGTGAGTCCTGTTAGCCCGCTCCCGCTTTCCTGTTGAGTTGTGTTTTAAAAGCTTGTGCTCTCTCCACGCATAATGCTAGAGGACGTCCTTCAAAAGCTTGGCAATATCGCTAGGCTTCTCCGCCACAGGAACGCCCGCATCAGTGAACGCTTCAATCTTAGCTGCGGCTGTGCCCGAACTACCACTAATAATCGCTCCTGCATGCCCCATTCTTTTCCCCGGTGGTGCAGTTCTCCCCGCGATGAACGCAACTGCGGGTTTCTTTACATGATCCTTTATGTATGCTGCCGCACGTTCCTCAGCATCGCCGCCTATTTCACCAACTAACACAATTGCATCAGTTCCTGAGTCTTTGTTGAAAAGATCCACTGCTTCTATTGGAGTCAGACCTACACATGGGTCTCCACCTAGACCAATTGCTGTTGAGATACCTATCCCCGCATTGGTCATTCCTGCAGCTATCTCGTATGTGAGTGTACCACTACGTGACATGAGACCTACCCTTCCACCAGAAAAGACATGCCCAGGCATAATCCCAAGCTTCTGTTTGGCACTTGGTGTGATGATGCCTGGTGTGTTGGGACCAATCACTGTAATATCCTTACGTTTTGCAGCATGAATTATCCTCATTTCGTCAAATACTGGAACATGTTCTGTAATCACCACAACCGGATTCAAATCTGCAGCAATAGCTTCCAAAGCCGCATCGCCTGCAAAAGGTGCTGGAACAAAAATCACGGATGCGTTGGCATTTTGAGCATCTCTTGCAGCTTTAACACTGTCATACACCGGAATTCCATTCACTTCTTCACCTTGTTTGCCTGCTCTGACTCCGGCGACAATCTTTGTTCCATACATTAGCATAGATTCAGAATGGAATGTGCCCTGAGACCCTGTGATCCCCTGAATAATCACTCTGGTGTCTTTGTCAACTAATACGACCATCTATGCCCCCTCCTCAACCAAGCTTACGACTCTCTGGGCTGCCTCTTCCATCGTTTTCAGGAATGGAATCCCTGCTTGTCTTAGAATTTCTTGCCCTTCTTCCTCATTGGTGCCTACCATACGAATGACTAAGGGGACTGTTATGTCACCATCTCTCTTTGCTGCCACGATGCCCTTGGCCACCTCATCGCATCGAGTGATACCACCCATGATATTCACTAAGATCGCCTTCACCTTGCCATATTTCATAGCAATCTCGATTCCCTTCTCGACTCTCTCTGCATCTGAACCACCACCAAGATCCAGGAAGGTGCTAGCTTTCCCACCATAGAGTGACACAGCGTCCAATGTAGCCATAGTGAGTCCAGCTCCATTACAAATGCATGCTATGTCCCCGTCCAACTCAACGTAAGCCATCCCTTCTTGAGTAGCTTCCCGTTCTCTTTCGTTCTGTTCCATCGGCTCTCTCTTCAGACTCTCTATCAGCTTCTTGTGTTTGTATAAGGCATTATCATCAATGTTGAGCCTTGCATCAGCCGCTAGGAATCTACCATCCGCTGTTAAGATTAAGGGATTGATTTCAGTCAGCTCCACATCTTGCGCTTTTACAATCTCCCAAAGCTTGAGAAAGAATCCAGCTAGTGTGCTGATGTTCTTCCCACTAAAGCCCATCGCAATTGCAATTTCTCGGGCTTCAAAAGGCTGCAGACCAAAATCAGGCTCAACATGGTGCTTGATGATTTTCTCGGGACTCTCCTCTGCAAGCTCCTCTATTGACATGCCGCCTGCCCCACTTCCAATGATGACGTACTTGCGTTCGTTTCTGTCAACCGTTATCCCTGCATAGATTTCCTGTTGGATATCCAGTTTTTCCTCAACGAGAACTGCTTTGACAGGCAGATTGTTGATCTTCATCTTCAGAATCTCTTCAGCATGCTTGGCAGCTTCTTCAGGGGTATCGGCGAACTTGACTCCTCCTGCTTTCCCTCTCTTGCCAGCAAGAACCTGTGCTTTCACAACCACAGGCTTGCCCACTTCAGCAGCTCGTTTCTTTGCTTCCTCAGGAGTCTTTGCAACACCACCAGGCGGTGTTTGCATACCAAAGGCTCGAAAGATGTCCTTGGCCTCATGCTCGAACAACTTCATGAATATTCACCAGAACGGGAAGGATGCTTGCCCTCCGACTGGGGCCCCGCTCGATTTTCCTACCGTAAAAAGCTATCTAATTGCCCTCATGAGTGTTAGAAGATTGCTCTCCATTTCAATACTGTCCTTCTTCAGACTGTCTTTTCGCTTATCGTCCATCAGTCTTAGTAGAATCATGTTGATGTAGTCAAGTTCTTCAATACAATTCTCAACAATCCCCGGCATTTCGTTCTTCTCAGACGCAAGGTCTTCAATGCTATTTACTGGTAGCGTATCTACTATGTGGCTGACTACATCTTTTGGTAGATTGCTCCTCGCTGTGACCACATCCAAGAGGATATTCTTGAGGTTACCCTTGCCCTGAGATATTGCTTTCATGACACGTTTAGCATCGCGCACTGGAACTCCCAAGTATGTCACATTCTCACCTAGGTCTGTACACCTGATTGTCTTCTTCACACGATGGACAAGTCCGGCGTTTTCAAGATCACCAATTATCTCGAGCCCTCTAAGGGATTGTTCTATCACACTGGATGCGTATTGCTTAGTCTCATCATCTTTCAATGCATGCTTTGCGAACTTCACCAAGTGTTTGCAGAGTCTATGTCTTCGTATGCCCTGATATTTCCATGATTCACAGGAGCAGGAAACACCATCAGAAGACTTCAGAGACACATAATGCCACATCTCTCTGCTTCCACTGCGTACCAATCCCTCGATCTTCGTGGGATTCAAGGAAACAACCTTGACACTCTCATCTGGAATCTCTTCCGCGCGTTTCTCCGTCGACCTTGTGGTCCTCAGGGAAACAAGTTGATCCACAGTTGTGTCATCCGAGGCAAGACCATCATGAATGGATCCTGCCATACGGTTACTTGTTGCCCAAAATGTTCGATTAATCACCGAGAAGGGATCGACAGAGTCATCAGAACTTCCACACAACTGACCAAGTACCAAATCTTGGATGTTTTCAGCATCATCCATTACGCTGTCCACTTCACCAATCCTAGGCACTAGGTTTCCTTTAGAATCAATGACAAAATACTTTGCCAAGACGCGTGTCTTTTCCTCTACATTGTCTACAACCACCATGCCGAATGCATCGTTATCTATTCCTCTCCTGCCAGCAGACCTAAGCACATCATTCAATTGCCATTCTGTAAGCATTGTAACACTGTCTTCTTGAGAAAGCTCCTTTCCCAATTCCTGCATGAACACTCCCATCAAAAAAACCACAGTGGCTTTCAGACCACTAGCGATTGCGAAACGCGTTGGCATCACGATGACTGGGAGAAGTCCATCTTCCCATGCCGCCGAAATCCTTCTTC
This sequence comes from Candidatus Thorarchaeota archaeon, assembly GCA_029856425.1. Lineage (GTDB taxonomy): Archaea > Asgardarchaeota > Thorarchaeia > Thorarchaeales > Thorarchaeaceae > SMTZ1-83. Next base: position 11,261 of record JAHQWZ010000005.1, on the reverse strand, counting down.
TTTGTGTTCTAGAAACCCCCTCATGAAAGAAGGCGACGCCGTGTTTTATCGTAGATTCCAGCTTTGGTGTCATATCACATTTTGGATATGATTTCATGATGCTTTGAGATAGGTTTCTGAGGTCATCTCGGTGTTCTGGCGAGAGTCGCAAATCTAACGTCGATTCATCATGCCCACTCTGTCCTGACAAACGAATAGCTAGGTCCTCTGAAACAGGAGCATTTGCACAGAGAATCATGACCTGCCCCCTACGATAGTGCACAAACTCGGTCAGGTCTGCAAGCGATTCGTTTACACTCTCAAATGACTTAACACTAAAGATTAGTCTAACCTCAGCTTTCTGATCGATGATTAGTATGGCATTAAGCCAGTTTGATAGTTCTTCTATATCTGCAACAGGCGGTGCGATTGCTATGTACTGCAGAGGCACTCCCTTTCCCATCAATGCTACAAGAGCTGTTTCAAGCCTAGCTCCCAACCCTGGCTGACCAATAAGATCAAGTCGGTCGATCAAAACCGCGACGACATTCTCAAGCGCGTCTGGAGCTGTTCTGATTGCTATGTCTATTGCATGGTAGGTCGATACAACTACTCTACCATCCATCCATTCCTTTTGTGCTGCTGATCTTCTTCTAATGATGGATGTAGCCTCAATCCCGAGCCGACGACACTTGTGACTGATGGAGTAGTACTTCATTTCTGCCTGATGCGGATTAGGGCATAGAATCAATGCTCGAGCTCGATAATCCGAAGCTATACGATTCAGAATAGCAATTTCGGCTATCTGATAGGCTTCATCATAATCATATGTGGTGAGTATCTGGCTAGCATCTTTCATTATACCGTTTTTCACTGAATCAATCTGGAACTTGGTGAGTCTGTCGACACCTTGTTTGCGCAATAGCTCTAGGAGCCGTGGTGCCACCTGTGCAAGCTCAAGCTCTCGGAGTGTGCTCACCATGTCCTACCCCGTTGGTTTAATCATACATTCAATCTATGAACTGATATCTTATCCTATTAATTATCAGACTTATAAAGTCCAGTAATCAACTTTAGCGTTCTATCAGTGTCTATTCTAGAACATTCTACCTTATCATATGTGGACACATACATACGCTCAAAAGCAGCTGACAATCTGAATTCCTTGACAAAAGAGTCGATTGCAGTTACGACTAGATTCTCCTTCACACTGAGGTAAATGGAATGGCGTTTGTCGCTACACGAGATTCAACATTTGAGATAATCCTGAAAGACGGCTTCAAGGTTGAGCCTGGCTCAACATTCGTCTGCGGATTTCACGGACTTGGAGAAGTAGGCTTCCTCAGCACTGCTCATCTTACACGAGCCCTCGACGCTGAGAGAGTAGGCTTCATCAAGAGTGACATGTTACCCCTCTTCGTTTCTATGGAGAACGAACGATTGGTGCTTCCCTTTGAGTTATACTGGTATGCTGAGAAGAAGCTAGTATTTCTTGTACCACGGTTTCAACCCCATAGCTCGGAGCAGTGGGGATGGATTGACCGGTTAGCAGAGTGGATTGCAGTAAACCAGTTCTCTGAGTCTCTCCTGCTGGGCGGCCTAGATGCCAGCTTCAAAGAGGATGAGGAGGAAATGCGTTGCGTTCCGACAAGTGCATACAAGCAGCATCTTGAGAAGTGGTCTGTTCCAATACTAGAGGAGGGCCTGTTTGTGGCGGGACCACTAGCACTACTACTAGCAGAGCTCGAGATGCGAAATCAAGCCGCACTTGGCCTACTAACATATGCTACACGAGGCCGGCCAGACCCTAAGTCTGCAGCGAACATGCTGGAAAAAATCAATCAGGTCTATGGCGTTACTGCGAATGTAGACCAGCTGCTTGAGGAGTCTAAAGAGATTGAGCGCCTTGAGAAGATGCGGCAATCAATTGAGTCCTCCGACCGTTCGAGTGACATGTTTGTCTAGGTCTAAGCACCTCTAAGATAGGCTCCGATGTCAACAAGGTTCTTACCCACGAGGCGGTCACTTGCCAGGCGTTTCAGCCTGTTTCCGTCTACGGATAATGCCGCGAGTCCTAACACTTCGCCATCCTTGTTCAGAACAATCACTCTCTGGCCCCTCTTTAGATGAGAGTCCAGTTTGATGACCGACTCCTTGATAATACTCCGACTGTAGGTGAAGGCTTCTGCACCCTGCTGGGATACTACGAGTAGCTTGTCAGTAAGTTCTGCAAGTGCATCTAGGATTTGGAGGCTGAGCCTGAATTTTCCTTCCTTCAGGTCGCCCATTCGAATTCCCAATGAATAGACCTCGAAATCAGTCCTTTCCTCTTCGAGACTGCCTACCCAATCCCTCGGGACTAGATAGAATGACTTCGTATCCCCTCTTGAGATTGTAACAGGTGCTCTATCTCCAAGGAGTGCTTTGCTAACACCATACCCAAACTCGTTGTCGAACTGGTCTGTCAGCTCCTTCCACTCAACAGGGTCAACAAGTTCTGGCTTCATTCTCTATCACATTTCTTGAGGCAATTCGTCTCTCTCTCCTTATGGAAGTGTCGGATATCAGTTGACAAGCATAGAGAGTTGTCTGTGCCAAATAAAAAAGTGAAGACTCCTTTTACTAGCAAAGTAGAAGACTTTATTCTTTTTCGAGTTTGCAGATGAAAAAGCCCTCTGTTCCATGCAGATGGGGCAAGAATCTCCGTGTCAGTGTCATAGACTCGTTCAATTCCACTCCATATGGTTGAGAGTATCCCGGAGAACCAAACTCGAGCGGTATTGCGACAATCCTCATGTCTGGATGCCTATGAAGAATCTCGTCGACTATGTACTCATTCTCTTCAGGAGCAATGGAACAAGTTGAATAGACCATAGTCCCACCTGACGGCAAGGCGTTCACTGCAGCCTCTAGGAGTTGGTCCTCTCTTGTTGCACAGAATCGAATGTCAGCCATAGATGTGCTTGTCTTTCTTGAAGGATCCAGAGGAATCAATCCCTCCCCCGAACAAGGCGAATCAAGCAAGATTCTATCTGGTGTATGTCCCAATCTGTCAAGCTTCTTGGCATCGCCTCTAAGGATTATGGCGTTACTCACCCCGCAACGTTGAATATTACTCTCTAGACTCTTGATTCGCTGGCGATCTTCGTCAATGGCAATTACAGTTCCTGTGTTTTCCATGAGCTGTGCAATATGTGTTGTTTTGCCACCAGGTGCAGCTGCTACATCTATGACTGTTTCACCAGGATGTGGGTCTAGGACTTTGGTCACAGTCATGGATGGAACTCCTTGGACGTAGTAATATCCGAGCATATGTTCGAAGAGAGACCCAGGGGAACCCTCGAACTCTGCCCAGAAGCCCTCGTCTAGCCATTCCACGGGCTTTAACGTGACCTGTTTGATGTGTAGCCTAGTTCGGAGAGCCTCGGCATCAATCTTGAGTGAGTTAACCCTAACTGAGGTTGTGATCTGTTCCTCGCAAGCCTCAATGAACTGGATTGTTTCCTTTTCGCCCCACAACGCCAAGTAGCGCTCAATCATGTATGGCAAGTAGCCGGTTGCCTTTGCCAGCTCCTTAGCCTTCTGGCGAAGTTGTCTATTGGCCATTGCATCACGCTTCTTCCAGTGCTCTCTTCAGTTCATCAACTTTAGGACCGATAAGTGAAACGGGCGGCGTCAATCTGTCAGAAGTTTCGAGATCCTTGAAACCTGATCCTGTAATCGGCACCACGACCGAGTCTGATCTGTCGATAACGCCTTGTTCTACTAGAACTTCCAGCCCCGCCAAAGCAGCGACTCCACTCGGTTCAGCGAATACACCTTCAAGCTTCCCTAGGAGTACAAGATACTTCTCAATGAGTGCATCCTCGACTGCCACTGCTTTGCCATCTGCTAGATGGAGGTATTTCAGAGCAGCATCACCATCCCATGGGAACGGATCAGCCAGTCCTCCTGCTATGGTCTCATTTGAGTCCCAGGGCCTAATCTCTAAGGGATCTTGGTCTTCCTTGAATGCCCTGACAATAGGAGCACATCCCTCTGGCTGCACCACAACGGGTCTAGGGAGCATGTCAATTAGCCCCATCTGTTGAAATTCCCAGAGCCCTTTCATTGTGCCAGCCATCAAACCACCGCTCCCTGTGGGGAAGAGAATCCAATCTGGCGGACTCCATGATAGCTGCTCAGCAATCTCATATCCAAGGGATTTGGTACCCTCAAACTGGAAGCAGTTGAAAGGACCAAATGAGGGCGTAGGTGTCCAACCCAGCTCACTGCAAGCAGCCTTGAGTAATGTGGTTGTTGGATCGACACCTTCCTCCACCTTGTGAACGCGGAAAACGCGTGCGCCAAGGGTCCTTAGATGAATGAGCTTTCCTGCAGGTGCATCCTCAGGAACGAATACAACAGCTCTGAGCCCTGCTCTTGCGGCATAGGTTGACATTGCGGCAGCAGCGTTGCCAGAAGATGCTGCTGAAACAGTCTGAGCACCATCCTCAGATGCACGACTCACACCGACGCAGATTGGCCTGTCCTTGAAAGATCCTGAGGGGCATACTGTTTCCAGCTTGAGGTATAGACTCTGTAGTCCCATCTCTAGGCTGAGCCGTTTGCTCTGTATAAGTGGTGTATCCCCTTCACCTAACGTCACTATGCTCTTCTGTCTTCTAAGGGGCATTAATTCGAAATACTTCCAAAGGCCTCCCCTTGTGCGTTCCAGCTGTGATTTCGAGAACGAATCCTTGGCAGCCTCAAGGTCGAAGGTGATATCAATTCTGCCACCGCATCCATCGTTGGCTGGGGCATTATCATCGTGGTATTCCTTACCACATTTTGCACACTTGTATTTCATGACCCTTGACACAGTGGCTACCCATTCAAGTGGAATCTCTTACCCGTTATGTGAGTTGTGGCACCTCGAAGATTTGTGACTGGGCAGGAGAAACACCTAACTCGGAGATATGATGTTGCATTAGCAAGGAACTGAGCTATTATGAGTGAGAGTAGATTCGAGGTCGAAGTCAAGATACCTATTGAGGAAGCAGAGCAACTCAGAGTAAATCTGCTTGAAATCGGTGCGCGAAAACTCAATACTGAAACTCAAATCGATGCATACTATGACCATCCCTGCAGGTCTTTCCCTGATACAGATGAGGCTATTAGAATCAGGACCAGACAACATCATCCAGATCATCATCAAGTCATAATGGATGACAGACCTCTCAATGAGCTGACGTACAAGGGTCCAAAGGTCGATCCGCTCTCCAAGACAAGGATTGAGCTATCAGTGGGTCTCGATGATTCTAGGGAGGCTGGGATAATTCTCACTCAATTGGGTTTCAAAGCTATTGCAGAGGTTACTAAGATACGTTCTTTCTACGTGATACGTGATATCACTGTGAGTATTGATGATGTAATCGATGTTGGTCTGTTTCTAGAGCTTGAGCGTGTTGTGGATGGTGAGAATCAGATTATTCCAGCAAGAGAAGATATCTTTGAAGTGGTCAGAGAACTCGGTCTAAATCCAGAGGAGTCAATTCGTGATTCATATCTCGAAATGTATCTAGGAAAGAACCCTCTATGATTCAATATCGCCAAGCTCTTTTCGCAGTTCTGTGACAAATGCACTGAGAACCGAATGGCGGTCCTTTGCCATCTTCTTTCCCTCCTCAGTGTACATCATCTGATGCAGCTTCAGCAGTTTCTCATCTGCATGTCTGAGAAACACCTCTGCACCAACACCCGTTGTCGCCGCCTGCGCAATAGCCCGGACCACTCCAATGGCACCCAGTGCATCTAGCTTGTCAGCATCGCTGAGAATCTCGCCCTCAAGAGATGTGGGTGTAAGCCCTTCACTGAATCTATGCGTCCTGATGGCATCTCTGACACTCTGAATCTCATCCTGACTAAATCCCACTTCTTCCAGAATCTCGACACTCATATCACCTGAAACGATTGAATGAGACATTCCTGTTTCTTCCTCGTTTGCACGCCCAACATCATGCAGGAGAGCTGCTGCTCCAAGGACTCTCAGATCTGCTCCCAATGTTGTGCCTATTCTCATAGCGAGGGAAAACACTCTCTTCACATGGTCATATGCGTGTGCGCCTGCATCTGATCGGGTCATTTCTTGCTTGACAAACGAGTCAATTCTCTCGTAGTATGACATCTGGCATAGGTCCTGAATTTTGAGGTGCGTAATTGCTGCTTCGAGCTACATATTGGTGTTTGGATGCCTTTCGATTTATAGGAGAGCCATAAGGCCCGAGAAACCCTTTAATTGCTTGAACCGGACGGTTTGGGGTAGTACACAGCTTGCCACCTAATACGAGTTGCAGCTCATAAAGAAGAGGTATAATCATTTGGCCGCCACAACCACAGACCAGCGCAGAATGGGAGCAATGACCGTAATCAGCTCTCTTATTCTAGTGGCTATGCTAGTTTGGGCCGGTTGGTCCTTTGCCCTGGTCAGCTTAGGATTAGTTCGTGACTATGATCCGCACATAGAGTATGACGAGGCACCGGTCTTTGGCTATGACATACCTTGGGCTGGTGGTCGGACGGACTGGTGGAACTATACGCTCGCTCCCCTCAACCAAACGTTCCCTGACGACATTCTTGATCAGCTAGACAACGTATTGTTCTACGTGGCGCCGGAGGACCCACCTCAATTATGGCGTAGCACAGCGTATGATGAATACGATGGTTCTAGTTGGGCTAAGACAGACACCACGCAGTGGTTGGTGGGCGATGGGAATATCGATTCATGGGAAGCCACCAATGAAATATACCGAGTCTATCTCAATATCACGACTGGGCCTGCTACTGAGCCCCTAGAGATTCCCACTCTGTTTCCAAACATGAAGATCATTCGAGGGTCATTTGAAACTGGCTATATCGACCAGTTCGGTGTTTATCAGACTCACAGTTCAAGCCCATTAACAGGCTATGAGATATTCACTGATGAATATGGCACAGCGCTCCTGGAACCGTTCTTTATAGGCAGTGGAGAGGACATTCTTCTCAGCTATGAGGTCACGTACGACAATCAAGACCTCATCGCGGTTCAAAGCAGTGCCCTTGATGGTGACCAAGCTCCTCCAACTATCTGGAATATGTATTCTCCTGTAGGGGTCACTCTGAGCGCCAACGTGATTGGGAATGCATCGCAATTCAGCGGCGCCGGTAATGCCTATGAAACCGCAGTTCAAGTAGAGCAGTTCTTCCGAAACAACTTTTCGCTCATGCTTGACTACACTGACCGTCCAGGTGGTCAAGAAGTCACTGACTGGTTCTTGGAACGAGGCGGTGGACTACCATCGGATTTCGTGACCGCTTACTGCGTCTTTATGCGACATCTTGGCGTTCCTGCTCGACCAACACTTGGTTATGCTGTAGGTGATGCAATGGGTGGCTTTCGCGAAATCCAAGTCCGACATATGCTGTTCTGGGCAGAGGTCTTCATTCCCATGTCAGGGCATCCTAATGGAGGCGAGTGGATTCAAGTTATTCCTCTGCCTCTACCTGGCACTGGTGGCGTTCCAAACACAGGGCAGGGGAACATCGAGTTACTAATGACATCCAGTCTGTTTCCAGACTCATACGAGCTTATTGGAACGCCTTTCCAGATTTACGCTGCAATCTTTGTCAACGGTGTACCAATAACAACACCTGAAACTATCGATTTCTTTGACAGGACAGATAGTATTGTGATGGGTTCCGCTTCGATAGACCCTAGCGGCTTTGCTACTCTCGACTACGCATTTCCGGGTGGATCTTCAGTCGGAATGCACAACATCACTGCGACCTATACTGGTCCCACTTACGTAGTTTCGAACTGGACCGCCATTTATGCTGTAGCACAGCCCAACCCAAGGTACGCTGCTGCTGAACCAGAGAGTGGATTCTTTCTGAGTGAAGAGATCGACATCGACATTAAGCAAGGATTGGACACCTACATTGCCTACTGGAATGATACCTTAGATATTCGAGGTAACATGACTGATGAAGAGGGCATTGGTGTTGATGGTACTACGCTGAACAATCCTTGGATGCAGATCATGTGGGATGATCAGATTCTCGGGTCTGCTCTGATCCTTTCAAATGGGAGCTATAGGCACCTCATGCACATTGATCCTGCAAATGCAACCCTAATGGGGCTCATGACTCCAGGGGCTCACGAGCTCTGGTCTAGTTATAGTGGCGAGTTCGACCCGAATCCACCATACTATCCCATCTATTTCCCTGCACGCTCTCTTTACAACTCTACAGTGACTATCTATGGCGCCGCAACCTCGAACCTTGTTGTGACCCCTAATCCTGCCTATCGTGGGGCTACTCTGCATTATGAGGGGACTTTGCAGCTCTTCAACGGCACGATACTCTCTTTCGAAACTGCGGAATTCTACTTCAACGGCGCATATCTCGACAGTAGAGTGACAGATGCAACAGGATTCTTCCAGTACGACTTCCCAATACCATTAGCTCATGCACTAGGCTGGTTTGATGCAAACGTGACATGGAGCTCACCATCGCCTGACATTGCAGACATGAACGACACTATCTCAGTGGAAATACGTCTGCGACCGACTGACCTGAGTGACATGTGGTACTCAACTGCAATTCTTGGAGCTGTTCACATTGCAGAGAACATCACCATCTACGGCCATCTTTTGGATGGTGTGAATGGCACCGGTCTTGTGGGGCGAACAGTCGACTTCTGGTGGGACGATGGCACATCTGCGGTTCAGCTAGGATCAAACGTGACCGAAGCAGGTGGCTGGTACCAATTCACGTATACTGTACCTGCTGGTTTTGAGGGCTTTGTTGATCTCTGGGTGAACTTCATCTCTCTTGACGGGTATTATGACAACTCACAGTCCCCAATTCGTAGTGTTGAGGTCAAAAAGTGGGACGTTCAGATCACACTCGAGCCCATTCCTGATACTTTGTACATCTTGGATACCGTGGCTATCGAGGGTATTGTGACATTCCCAGAGCTTGCCTGGCCATTCTCAAATGCAAACATCTCGATATGGTGGAATAACCAGACCGATGGCTTGCACGAGATTGGATGGACGATGACAAACTCGAGTGGTGGATACTTGTTCTATTATGTTATCCCTGCAGGGCATGAGTTAGGTAATGTCACCATCTATACATCATTCGAGTCGCCATACATAAATGTTGCAAGCGCGGAGTCTCCACACGCATATCCTGACGTTCAGACACGGCCCACAATACTGACAGTCAACACTATTGGAGGCGTGAGAGTCTATTATGTGAATGAAACAGTCTACCTTTTCGGTCAGCTGTTTTATGGCGGTACACCCATCGCGGGTGAAGAAGTTACAATATACTGGGACAATGGAACCCTCCAGTCATTCGTTCGAACTACAAATTCAACCGGTTACTACAATCTGACCTACCTTCTATCACTGAGCGACGGAGTTGGCACGATAGCTATCAGTGTTGACTATACTGGTGGTGGTCCTTATGATCCGGCATTCACCAATCTTGTACCTGACATCATTACACAACTCTACCAGACGGACATCATGGCCATGGCAATCAATGGGACCTACCATTTGGATGAGGTGCTATACTATTCAGGTCAGCTCACATTTCCCCACAATGGAAACCCAATTCCTGGTGCCACAGTTGTAATTCATTTCGTAGATGGCAACGGAGAACGTACTTGGTTAAAGGTAACAGACGCGTCTGGTTGGTTCAGCTTCCAATACAACTTCACGCTGGCAGATCTTCTTGGCGGCATTATGATTTGGAGCGAATATACTAGTACTGATCCCTTATGGTCTAATGCAAACTCAGGAAGTCAGAGTGCCAATGCTGAGCTGTACCAGTTGGAGCTTAACGCATTCGCGTCTGGCTTCGTATACCTTGACCAAGGAGTAGTCATCGATGGTTGGCTCACATATTTGGGAGGAGCACCGCCTCTTGTAGGAGAAGTCGTGGATGTCTATCTCTCTGGAAGCGCAGGTGGACCCTGGAGCTACATTGGAAGCGATACAACCGATGGCACGGGATACTTCTCATACACCCACTATTTCACTGTCCCGCCGGATTCTGAGGGAGATTACTACTTCTTGTGTTTCTACAATAGCACAAGTCCTCTCAATGATGATGCAATAACAGGTGCCATGCAAGTGACGGCTCAACGATACCAGGTCACCTTGGATATGTTCTTGTCATCAAATCCAATCTATCAGAATGAAACACTAACTATATCAGCGCACCTGTATTTCACCATCAATGGCACCAACATAAGCGGGGCGGCTATCAGATTCTACTGGTTCAATGGAACACTGGGACGCCTTGATAGCGTACCAATTCTAACTAATGCAAGCGGGTGGGCCGTACTTGACTATTCCAGAATGGCTATGGACACTATTAGAACTGGAATAGAAGTCTATGTGTATTATGATGGGTCATTTATGCTGGAACCCGGAGAGTCATCTCACGAAACTCTCACTCTTTGGCAATGGCAGACTGTGATCTCTGGGTTTAGCTCTGGTGCTGCCAGCTACTACATTCTACAGACGATGCCCATCACTGGAACATTGACATATGTAGTTGGTCCCTATTCAATCGGGGGCGTTTCTGTGGATATTCTTGTAGATGGGAACCCAGTTGGCAATACTATGACAGCGTCAGATGGGTCCTTCTCATTCAACTGGCCAATTCCAGAGTCTGTCACTCAAGGCACACACCAAATCAGGGCAAGATTCCTCTCTCCATTGAACTGGGTAGCTAGATATACAACACCAGCGATTCCTGTAGACTTCCTGCAGTATACAGTGAACCTAACGGCTACCATTGATACATACACAGTTTTCCGTGATAATTCTGCAACTATTTCGGGCACCCTACAGTTCACCAATGGGACACCAATGGTAGGCTACCAAGTTGCGGTCCAATGGATCAATAACACAGGGGACTGGACAGTTTCAATAATCACCATAACCGATGTTGGTGGTGCATTCGCGTACACTCATGATATTGGCTGGGGTCATGATGTTGGTAACAGTCAGTACTACATCAGGTTCCTTCGACCAAACGCGGCTTTCCAACAGGCATCGACAGCTCCAGAGACAGTGGAAATATGGGATCAAGTCTTTCTCAATTTGGATGCACCACCCGGAACCCAATTCGCCAGGAGAGATGCCATTACAATTTCCGGATTTGTCACCAATGGCGGCGGGGGTGTGGTTGCTGTTTCCCTTGAGATATTCGATGACGGGCCTGTTGCGGGGAGTGATTTAGCT
>JAHQWZ010000232.1 GCA_029856425.1 Candidatus Thorarchaeota archaeon | reverse complement strand
ACTGCTACGAGGAGTGTATGGGGACCAACTGACAGCTCTTGTGGAACTCTGTGATGGTACTAGAACTCTCATTGAGGTATGTGAGTCATTACCCTATAACATGGAGGCTGTTAAGACAGTTGCAAAGAACCTGATTGATGCGGGGGTGCTGGGATTCCATGATATGGAAACAGCATGAGATTCCATTACTGTTTCCACTGGCAAAGCCTATTGACTGGGCTTTACCCCTTGCCATTTCCGTAAAGTTCCACTCAGGGCACCATCGGATAGGAGGATTGCTACAACATGCCAATTGACGTTTCAAAGGTTAGATATATTTCTCTTATTCGCATGGAAGGGGGAGAATCAGTTCTCAATGTTCCATATGCCGAGATGACTGTCGACCCTGATTTGATTGCTGGCTTTGTCACTGCAGTGATCATCTTTGCCAAGACGCCTATCCGGACAATAAGGAAAGCAGCATATGACATTCTGATTGAAGTTGGCGAAACAGTGCTTGTTCTTCTTGTGGTGGATCCAGTCCCGGATGAAGCTCCGTACCGTGAGAAACTGAATAAAATTCTGCAAAATGTTGAATCAACACACGGCAGGAAACTGAAAGATTTTGAGGGTGATGTGAGAATCTTTAGAGACTTTGCACTCAACATCATCAAAGAATTCCCATATTTCGAGGTAGATCTTAATTTAGTGCCCATTCGCAGGTCTAGTGGTGTTAGAATAGGATTTCGTGTTGGTGATGTTGATAAGAAGCTTGAGCAAATTGAGGCATTCATTAATGGAAAAAGGACAGTCGCAGAGATCCTAGATTTAATTGGGTTACCAGAAGAGGAGGTTCTTGCAGGCATATCCGCACTTGCCAAATACAAGTGGATTGGCTTCAAACGCAGGCTTACAGAAAACGATGTCCTTCAACGTCTTGAATGTGACGACATCGATATTGATAAGCTTCGAAGTCAATACGAAAAGGATGCTCTAAACTCTCTAATTGCCAGCTTTGATGGTGTGAAGACAATCAAGGAAGTTTTTGAGTTACTTCAAAACACCCGCTACGATCGCAATGCACTATGGTTCTTAGTTAACAAGCTTGTTGAGTATGGTTGTCTCACTACGGTATGAGATTGGTTACAGGATGGTATCTTGGCCGGGGATTCCTACGACGTCACTCCTACATTGATGACAATGAAGGAACTGCTTGATGTATTTGGAGCCTATCTGTCTTGCATTTGTCAATTCTGCTGGAGATGGGGGAGGGATATGTTTCATGTTTGCGTTTGGTACGAGTGGGACTATGTTTTGAAGAGAGGCTCCAACTCTGGCAAGATTTCTAGCTATTTCGCCAATTTCGAAACGGTTAATAGGTGGAATCAAGATGGTGTTGGCTTTCACGCGAATACCGACTCGATTGGCTCTCTCAATACCCTCGAGTTGTTTTTGAATTATCCTTTTCCCCATTTCAAATCCTTGCAGCAGATTCCCATCAAGGATCGCCCATTCATAGATCCTTGCCGCAGAACGAGGATTGATGGCACTAATTGAAATCGAAACTGTTTCGACGTTCAATTTCAGGAGTCTTGGAATCTGCTCCGAAAGCAGGATTCCATTTGTGCTCAGGCAGAAATGAATGTCAGGTCTAGCCGATTTTATTCTGTGAAGGGTACTGAACGTTGTTTCATTTGCCAATGGTTCTCCTGGGCCTGAAACTGCAGCAATTCTAAGATTCGGTCTCTTTTCTATTTCCTCAAGAAATCTTCCCACAGCTTCTTCTGGATTCATTAGAATTCGCGATGCTCCTGGTGAATGGGTGTGACAGCTTGAGGCTTGATTCCGATCGCAGAAGGCGCATTTCGTATTGCAGCAACCTGCAACTGGGAGGTGAATTCGCTCCCACAAGTGGTGCCTTGAATTAGACCAACATGGATGAAGGACATTGGGATATAATTGCTCCATTGCGCAATCACTCAAGCAAGGTCTCGAAGAATTTTGCTTGCTTCTCTTGCTGCACGTTTGGCATCATTGAATATTAGTCCCAATCTGGCATTCTCGGGTGCAGTAATCGCAAGCAAATATTCTGATGGCATTGTAATTACAAGGGTAGTACCTCGATTGCCTTGTATAATGATATATTTGAGAGTTCCCTGGCGTAGCTCCCTAACAGCCTGTTGTCCTGCGGAATGTATACCTGCCACCATGGCAGCTACTGCAACATCTTCAGTTCCTCCATGGAAATGGCTCACGAGTGGTAGTCCTTCTACGGACAGGATGGCAGCGCCTAATATTGGCGAATTATTTGAGAGTTTCTTCAGAACCTCTTTCAGAATATTGGGCACATCTACAGCGCCTGGTTGTTTCACCTTCCATCCCTCGATAAGAATAGGCTATCTCTAAATTGACCACTGCTCTCTGACGGTAGGCTGGCAGCAAATAAAGCTTGGGAGCATATGCCACACAGAGCAGAATAGGATTACTCTATGAGTCTGACTGATGTGACTGTGTCGCTGTATATCGATCGGGCAGGAGTCTTCATGATTCTGAGCACGTTGTCAGCATGTTTGTCCATTCCGAGATCGCAAAGCATGTCCACAAAATCGAGACCTGTAGTTAAGGCCAATCCTTTCAGTGGTTTACCTGCCTTACAGGAATCCAAGAGATCAGCTGCAGTTACAACCTTGCATCGAAGAGTATCGCCGATGTGCTTTTGCAGATGTGATATCCCTTTCCTGGCAATTCCCTTGTTTTCCTTCTGTTCAGTCGTATAGACCCTTCTCTTTGCAATATTACGGAGACGTTCTAGACCTCTTTCAATTATCTCCTCGGAGGTTATGGTGGTACCGTAGAGATTGCTTACATCCTTTGTTGTAGAGGTTACAAGCCACGCTGTGCCATAAGCGGCTTGATACCGCATTCCTTTGAGAATCTCTGATTCACTCAGAAGTGTAATGGAACGATATCCCTTATACTCAACTGAAATGGACCAATCTGGGTCTTTATGATACACCATTAGGTCCGGTGTTAAGCCTTCTCCAGTTGAAGGAACTCTTGTTTCCACATTAGGGAAAATATGAGTGATCAAGGCCTGAAAAGCCTCATGAAATAGGTTATGCCGAAGGTTCCTTGCTTCTTGTGGATGGCGAAGACCTGCTTCCTGATAGAGAACTGGCATCTCCATTTTTTGGCCAGTCTTGAGTCTGATTTCGCTCTTTGTAGTAAGCCTTCCCCGGGCGTTGTTTTGTTGGACAAGTCGAACTGCTGCAGTTCGTCCAAGCAGATGAAACATAGCCTTCCCCAATTCTATACCCTTGAGTGCTTTCTCTCCAGCAGGTTTTCGTTTAGACTCCTCATATGCCCAGTCTGCAACGTCCTGCGCATCATTGCCGAGTAAGTAGAGGATCGAGCTAAGTTTCTCTCCTAGGTTGTATCTTCTCACGTACTTCTTCAGTTCAGGTGCATAATTGATTCTTCCCACTAGCCTTCACTCTCAAGGTGTGTAGCTAAATCCAGGTCTAGTTCTACATTATTTCCTTTATCAGCTTGACCTCTTGGGTCTCATCATCGTAAGACACAAGGTCTGCATTCCTAAGGTCATGAATCGCTTTCATAACGGCTGTAGCCATGATACCCGTACTCGCCTCTATATTCTTTCGAGTGATGGCAGTCTTTGTGTTGTGCAGTGTGTATAGGACCCGTGCGTGGGGTTTCCCTCCAAAGATGTTCTCGATGAGAATGATGTAGATTGCCAACAGGTCGCTCACGTCTACCTTCTCTTGGAGCTTCTCCTTTTCTGCAGAAGTTTCTCGGTATAATTCTGATACCCGCTCAAGTTTTGAATTGATCTCATCCATCTCAGCTCGGAGCTCATCACGCTCTCTTCTGAGCTCGTCAATCTCGGAGTCTTTAGATGTATCGGATTTCAGAGCCTCCAATTCCTTTTTTGAACTATCGAGTGC
>JAHQWZ010000231.1 GCA_029856425.1 Candidatus Thorarchaeota archaeon | reverse complement strand
CATATCAAACGCCGCTTTTGATGCCCGTTTGGCTCCTGGGATCGATGTAAGACTCTGACGATCTTGGATCATCATCGCTGATGCGCCAGCACCGATGCCTTTGATCCACATTGGTCTGTCAGTAAATTCCTTCACACGATCTTCAGCCGCGATAACAACTCCCGCAGCACCATCAGTGATGAGGCTGCAGTCATAGAGGTTGAGAGGTCTACAGATTGGAACTGAGTTGTGTGCCTCTTCCAGTGACACCTCTTTCCCTAGATGTGCCTTTGGATTCTGAGCACCATAATGATGCGACTTCACCGAGATCATGGAAAGGACTTCGTGAGGCAGATTATATTCTGCCATGTACCTAGAAGCCATCAGTGCATAGAATGCGGGAAAACTGATTCCAAAGGGATACTCCCAGCGCATATCACCTGCCTGACTCATATACTCGGTGGCCGTTGCAGATGACACTCTGTTCATCTGTTCTACACCAAGCACAAGCATCACATCATAAAGCCCTGCGGCTACCATGCCCCATGCCGCTCTCAGCGACGCTGTGCCAGTAGTACACGCAGATTCAACTCTAAGGTGGGGCTTATTATGTAGCCCGATATAATCTGCAATTAGAGCCGATCCTGCTCCCTGACCAGTGAACTGAGATGCAGCGTAAGAGAGAACTGAGGCATCAATCTTGTCCTGAGTGAGCCCTTCATCGTAGATTGGTTTGTATGCTTCTGCACATAGCTCTCTCATTGTGGCATCATACCGTTTTCCAAATTTGCTGTGGCCGCCAGCAACGACAGCAACTTTTCTTGCCATTTCTTTTCCTCCGTGTAAGAACCTGAGTATTTTCATAGAACAGGTCTTTTGAATCACGTAACTTCTCGCATTCGTTAAGAAACGAGGACTTAAGGTTGACGATTAGAAGAAGATTCGTTAAGAAGGGCATTATTTTACCGCTTGTGATAAATAGATGATATTGCGTTAAACCAAACTACATAGGATTTCTATTCATAGTGCAGGAGTATGATAGAGCAGGTCGGACTAGATAGATGCAATGAAACCAGAGCAATTATAGGAGCATATCGATTTACCCTCAAATAGATTCAGAAACCTCCACCTACTTTCATTGATGAAATAGTTGACTATTAACGAAACCAGAGTATTGAGATCCGTGTGAAGTATGAAAGCATGAGAGATGAAACTAGATGAAGAAATAGCATTCTGAATAGAGCATCTTCTGAATCTATAAGTGCCAAATTTCCATAATCGGACAATCAAATAATCCTATTGCCAAGTGGGTCATAGAGAAAGAGGGTCCTCCCTGTCGAGAGGACCAGCACCATTACTACTCGCCTGTGAATTTGCCTCTGCGCTTTTCAAGAAGCGCCGAAATTCCTTCAGCCAAGTCCTTGGTCTTAAAGCATTCAACGCAAGCCTCGATTTCGTAATTGAAATTCTTTTCCGTCCCCTCTTCCAACCCTAAGTGGGTGGCTCTCTTTGCCAACTTCACGGCAATTGGAGCATTGCCTCCAACCTTTGCACCATACCACATAGCCTGGCTGAGGAGCTCATCCTTAGACACGACTTTACTCACAAGTCCCATTGCAAGCGCTTCATCTGCTGTCACTTGACCACCAGTTAGAATAAGTTCCATAGCCTTCCCTAGACCCACAATTCTTGGCAGCCGCAGGCAACCCCCCCAAGCTGGAAATAGACCTAAGCTCACTTCGGGTGTTCCTAGTTTAGCTTCCTTCTCAGCAATCCTAATGTCGCATGCTAGGGCAATCTCAAGACCACCTCCAAGCGCCAATCCATTGATTGCAGCAATGGTCACTTTATCCATGGTAGCCAGTCGATCGAGAACTGCTTGACCTTGAGCTATAAGATCTCCTACATTGTCTGGATTACTCAGCAATGACTGAGCTGTCTTTATGTCAGCGCCGACGGAGTAGGCTTTATCATGATTCGATGCAATCACAATAGAACGAACATCTGGATCCTTCTCGGCTTCATCTAGAGCGTCGCTGAAATCCTGAATGAATTGATCGTTGATTGCATTGAGTGCATCAAGCCGGTTGAACTTGATAACTGCTGTGTTCTTCACAGGAGAGAGGAAAGAACCCTCCTTGCTATAGAGCATTGTTTCGAATTCTGGCATTCTAATCACCTGTTTTGAATCTGAGCTGACTGGGATATGCCCTACTTAAAAATCCGTTCCTAAGAATACCCCATTAGTAGGAGGGCGCTCAACTTCAAAAAAGAGTGAAGGCAGGGCGCAATGCCCTGCTTTTCAGAACTATTTCAGGGACTTCGGCACACTATAGCATTCGCCAAGCTCAGACTCAAGCTTTCCTATGAATTCGCGGCATCTATCAAGGCCATATCTGTCCGCCATCTCGAAAGGACCCATAGGCCAACTCGCACCCAGCTTCATTGCCATATTGATGTCTTCCTTGTTTGCTATCTCGTCATCAATGAGGATCATTGCCTCTCGAATGGCTGGCATATTTAGCCGTTCCACGATCCATTCTGAATCAGCACCTTTTGGCTCTTCAGGTTCTGCATCGTCTGCAGCATAGTCGTAGAATCCTTTCTTGGACTTCATTCCTATGGCTCCAGACTCAACGAGCTTCGCCAGTGTTTCAGGAGGTTTGAAGCAGTCTCCAATCTCCCTGTAGAGAGTAGACATGGCGTTGAAGGTTATGTCTAGGCCGACAAAGTCAGCAAGTGAGAATGGTCCAGCTGGCGCTTTTCCAACGCTGACCATGGCCGTGTCAATCTCTTCCTTTGTCGCATCGCCCCGCTCCAGCATAAGAATGGCTTCCCGCATCACGGGCATGAGAAGACGATTGACAATAAAGCCAGGGCTATTCTTTGCGAGAACAGTCTTCTTTCCCTGTTTCTCGCCCACGGCCTTTGCAACGTTGATTGTATCAGCGCTTGTCTTGTCCCCTAATACTATTTCCAGCAGCTTCATTGCAGGAACTGGAGAGAAATAGTGCATCCCTATGAACTTGTCAGGACGGCTTGTGGCTGATGCCAGTTCGTCTATGCTTAGAGAAGAGGTGTTTGTCGCCAATATACAATGTGCAGGCGCAGCTGAATCGATCTTGGCGAACACTTCCTTCTTGACTTCCATGTTCTCAAAAATAGCTTCGATAACAAGGTCTGCATCCTTCACTGCGGCTTCGGCGTCGACGGACCCTGAGAGTCTAGACATTAGACCCTCAGCTTGAGTGATAGACATCTTACCTTTATCAATTCCAGTCATGACGTCGGTTCGAAGTCGTTCCATACCTTTGTCGACAAGGTCTTGGTTAATGTCAACCATGGTGACTTCGAATCCATTCCATGCGGAAACATATGCAATTCCAGAACCCATTAGGCCTGAGCCAATGACTGCGATTTTCTTTACATCCATTGAAGACACCTCTACATCGCGCCCATCATGGCTGCAAGAATCAGGTTGGCTAGGAAATCGCTCTCGTGTGCGTTTCCAATGACCTCAAGGCTTCCATCCCTCATAGTGTCTTTGAAAGGCACCTCTCCAGTAAAGATCCCAAGCAGTATTGCGGAATTTGCCTTGTAGATCACGTCTGGACTTGGATAGATGCCATTATGAAGTGTCATGCCTTCTTTAGAGACCACCATGTATTGGTCGCCTTCCTCTGTATGCACTTGTAGGATTTTCCCGTCATATGGACCAATCCATTCGACTACCATCTGCTTCAAATCTTCCTTCTCGTTTGTCTTCGAAGAGAGGAATTTGAAGAACTCCTGTAATTGTGACATCTTCTTTACTCCTCCTTAGCAATCCAGTCAGTGACTGCTTCCTGCACTGCAGCATCAACACTGACTGTCCAGATATTTCCTTTCCTCTTTCTCACTGTGTCAAGGAACTCATCATAGCGGTTTCCTTCCATTGTCAAAACAACTCGTCCCTTCCTATCCTCCAAG
>JAHQWZ010000230.1 GCA_029856425.1 Candidatus Thorarchaeota archaeon | reverse complement strand
CATGGAATGAATCTGCTATTCCTATCAGCTTTTCCTCGAACTCATCAGTGTCATTTGATATATCAGCCAAGGTGAGTGAAATGAAAAGAGTTCTTTCGTCATTAGCATCTCCAAGTCTTGGCTCCGTGGGTGTCTCGTACTCGGTTGAGCATGATGCAAGCGCGAATCTAACGATGTTTACATACGTGGCTTCGTACCCAGAGGCGGAAGACCTAGGACTTTTTTGTTATCATCCCAACTCATGGGAGAATGTTTCAATCATAGATCCGTTTGGCGATGATGACCAAGGTCCAATCGGACAAGAAACGGGATTTTTCGAGCTGCCAGCAGGAGTCATTGATTCCGTTGGCTGGTGGACAATTCAGATGCAGGCACCTAACTATGCAAAAGAGATCAGAACTCAGAAGTTCGTTGCCTCCGGACCAGGATGGACTGATGAAACAATTTTTCGAACTGGTGATACGATTCGGTGTCAAGTAGTAATTGGCACTGCTTTCGAACATCCTCCTTACGTCATGAATCTTGAATCTGAGATATTGCTTCCTTCCGACGAATTCTGGGCTGGAGCCTTCATGAATAATGCGACTGGATATATCCTTACTAGCGAAAGCTTCACTCTTGGTTCCTACAATGCGTCAGTAGGTGAATGGATGGTAACCTCATTTTGGGATAACGGAAGTGCCGTTGCATTTGGACATGTCCATTTTGAGGTTTATCACGGATTGACTATGTTTGCGCATACTCCAAACATCAAACGAAATCTAGGTGAGAATTTTACTGCGGCAGTCTACATTCATGACCAACAAACCGGGGAGCCCATATTGAATGGAGCTGCGAGTGTCGTTGGCAATTGGTCTGGTGGTCCAACATCTTTCAGTCCAAACCTCGCAAAGGGATGGTGGGAGGCGGACTTCAATACGTCGCAGATTGGAGTCGGAGTTTGGGTTATAGCAATTAATGCCAACGTTCCCTACTATGAAAACGCGAATTGTACAATCGATATACAAATCATGACGCTAACGGTCATGACAACCCTTGGGAACTATTTTGTGGAGATCAGTCCCGGCGGAACCTATGTAGCAAAGTTCAGATACATGTTTCTTGATGGCACAGGAATTGAAGATGCTGATGTGTTCGTTGCTACATGGAGCGGGCCAGCCCAGGGAATTGAATATAGTGTGACTAGCCAAGTGAGTGGTGAGCCTGGTAATTATACAATTGAATTCACTGGTAATCTTGGAGGAACTTACTTCATCACTGTTACTGGACTAAAGGAAGACCACAGCACTGCAGCAACATCCTTCTATCTACTCGTTGGAGCGATTTCGACAAATCTGGATGTTTCAGGCTTTGAGCTTCCAGATGAGCTGTACTATAACCAGACTTACACCTTTAGTCTGTTCTACTCGTATGGTGATTCAGAAGGGATAGAAGGAGCAACTGTGAATATAACCTACAATCCTGTTGCCACCATAGATTGGACTGATACTGGAAATGGACTATATCAGTTTTCAATTAGAGTTCCTTCAATTGGTTCGTACGCAGTCTACTTGAGGTTTCAACAATACGGCTATGCATTCGCTGATGCTTCATTTTCATTCGATGTCGTGGAGATACCAACCACAATTATTTCTAATGAATTCTCACAGTCGTACTACGAAAGCCGTACATATGAATTCGCACTCTACTATAATTCAAGCATCGAGAATGGAATTCGTGGCGCACAACTCACTCCAACAAGTTCCATAAGGGACTTCTATAGACTCGCCGGGTCTGGCAACGGCTGGTATAATTTCTCACTGACTCCAATCGAGGGAGATTGGAACGTAACCTTATGGCTGACTAAGGACGGATATCAAGAACAGGAGTTCTCATTCTCTTTCCATGTTGTCAAGATACCTATAATTCTTTCACCTGATTACTCCTTGAATCAGACATACACGAGACTGGAAGGCTCAACCCTATATCTAGAACTATCACCAATTGCATCTGATACAGCATTGCCTGTATCTGACGCAACTGTGGAATATGCTGTCTTTGATGCAAATGATAATGGGTATGGTTTGAGGAGCCAAGGCAGCTTCAATGAAACATTAGGAGTTTATTCAGCCAGCATTCCAGTGCCTAAAGCTGGACTATATCTTATTCGAATCACAATTTCCAAGAGTCACTATCAAACAATGCAGCAGGAGATAGTGCTCAGTGCAGAACCTGATCCTGCTTCGCTAATTGCAGGGACCTTTGCCGCAAGCCTCTTTGGCGCATTGGCTCTTTTGGCTATCATTTCTGTCACGATGATTAGTCGTAGATTCTATACCACGATGAGTACGAGAAGGAATCTCGAGCTGCTCGCATTGAAGGGTCGCCTCGAGGATGCTAAGAATGTTATTGGCCTTCTCATTATACATCGAAAGGTTGGCCTTCCAGTCTACTCCCGAATCATTAAGGGTGGTTTTGAAGAGTCAATGCTAAGCTCATTTATTGCAGCGATTTCTCAATTCAGAGCTGAGTTCTCTTGGGATGAACCAATCTGGGCAGCCATTCCAATAACTGAAGTCATCACCGCGGTACAGACGGAGGTTCTAATTTGTGCCCTTATCACTGTGGAATCATCTTCAGGAAGGCAAAAGGGACAATTGGAGGCCTTTGGAAGGGAAGTCGGGGGTTTCTATGACCATGAAGATGATACCCTAAGGGCAATGTTTCATACTCCGGAACTATCTGAAACCTTTGCCCGGACATTTGATCCAATTTTCGAAAGCTACTTCGAGGGAGCATTGATGGCAAGGTATGTTGGAGTAAAGAAGAATCTTCCATCAGCGTTGAAACCCGTGGCCGAGGTCATGTCCTCAATGAATATCGACCACGGAGTGACTCCCGAGGCTATTATCAAAGGGCTGGTGATAAATGGATATAGCGAGCGAATTGCCAACCAGCTTACTCTTGATGCGATTGACGGAAACTATCTTATCGCAGTTGAGAGAAGCCTACCACCACCAGGAGACCTTCCATAGGTTTGGAATCTTTATTGAAATCAATCTTGAAAATTCGGAGAACCATGAGTGTTTCTCCCTTGTGGAAAACATCTATTGCCGATTTGATGCCGGCTTTCGGAATTGCATTTATCAGTAGCGATTCTATTGTGAACCTCGGTATGGATTTGAATGAGTGAGTTTGTTATTCGATACGCTAGCCCCCACGGCCGCCAAGAGGAAGGCAAGTTCAGATCTGATGCCTCTCGAATAGAGCTTTCTATGAGGGCGGCAATAAGCATCGATCTTACTCCACTGCAGAAATGTGATAAGCTAGAGAGATTGGAACTCTCTCATAATTTCCTTGAATCGATAGACCTGAAACCATTGGGCGATAAAGAGACGCTTCAAGTAATTCGCCTCCAAGATAACAGGCTCTTGGACTTGGATTTGTGGCCCCTACATAAATGCCTGAATTTGGCTGAGATTGAACTAACAGACAATAGGCTAAAGACTCTGGATGTCACTCCAGTTTTCACATGCGGATTAATGCGCACCGATTCTAGCGTTGTACTTACCGCGGACAGTGTTCTCAGATACATTCTCACGTCTGCAAAAATCATGGCGCAATTTCAATCAGTTAGGACAGACAAAACAGCTTGGACTGCCACTCCAGTCGTTATTTGGAATGATTATGATCATATCGCAAAAAAGCTCGGATGGCCTTTGGTCTTGGAGCGCATCAAATCGGTTCTATCAAAGGTTCCGAAAATCGATTGGTTTGACGCGCAAAAGGGCTTACTAGAGTCTCTCAACATGGCTGAGCTGTCAGGGTTGGATACAGATCCAAAGGAGATTTTAGCAAATGTTACTGCAGAGGATAGTTACGAATCTTCAAGAGAACGTATCTATGACCGAGTGGTAGAACTCCTGGCTGATCAAGTAGAGCGTGGTGGACCGACTCTATTTCCCGATGTCCCAACGATGCAGGATACTAGAGCT
>JAHQWZ010000229.1 GCA_029856425.1 Candidatus Thorarchaeota archaeon | reverse complement strand
GCAGCAAATTAACCACTCGCGTGTTCTACGATGAGGTTGAGAGGTTTGAGATCGAAACACAACCTCAGGCAAGAGTCATCAATCTAGGTGCTCTGTGCATCTATACCTGGGATGACCCTGGAAATCCCGCTCTAAGATTTGCAGACATCCATAATCCAGAAGGAATGCTGGAGCTAGTGAGTCGGGTCAAGATGACAACGCCTGCCCCCATACCTTGGGCCCATATCGAAAAGACACGAATTGTTAATTACTAAAAAGGTTCGAGCGATGCCCAGAAGCTTATTACGTCTATGAGTAAATGGAAAATACGTTGGAGGCGAAGAGCCTAAAAGAAATTAAGCACCTCTTACTGTGAGATTCAACTTGAGAGCAGGAGTCGGTAGAACTGGGCAGGGTAATAATTAGATTCACGACAGAAGTTGGCGAACAGCTCCAAACAGACAAGGATGTCTACGTCACAGATTTAGATCTGAAGGACATGCACATAGCCAGCATTAATCTCCTGCCCCTGAGTTCCTTGAGGGATCTTGAGACTATAAATCTGAAGTCAAACGCAATATCAGAGCTAGACCTCGAACCACTATATGAATGCACGAATATGAGGATGCTGATTCTGAGCGATAATCGTATCGAGACCATCGATCTATCACCACTAAATCGGTCATCGAAACTCGAGGCTCTTGACCTATCACAGAATCAGCTAAGTCGCATAGATCTTTCACCCCTCTCAGACCTCAGAGGGATGAAATGGCTTTACCTATCAAACAACAAGCTAGGAGATGTAGATCTCATGCCATTGGCAAAATGCACCCGACTACAGTATCTGGTGCTCGCCAATAACCGCTTAACTAGACTTGACTTGTCACCTCTGACAAGATTCACCGATTTGCGTTACTTGCTTCTAAACGGGAATAATTTCAACACACTGAATATATCTTCCATCTTTCAAGCGATGAAGCTTGAACACCTTGTGCTGGATGAAAGAACTGAGATCACAGCACAATCTAGGTTGAGACACCAGGATTATTTCCCGAGACCTATCGAGGAGATATTTGACACCATTACTTGGATCTAGATTTTGTATGATAGACTATCATATCCCCGTGACACTAGCCCCTATCTTTAGTCGATACCGTAGAGTCTTGAGTGAACTGCATGAGTAGCCATGATGATTTAGCTGCAAGAGCGACGCTAAGAATCGCAGGTGTGTTCCAAGGGAAAAGAGATCTATGGGTTCGAAGACTCGAGAGCTATTTTACCGAATTGGAGAAACTTATCGATGGCGAGTGGCTAGATTCCAGTGACCTAGCTGGCCTAGTGAGAGAAGCACGTCTTGCATCAAGGGAGGCGATTGATGGACTCGCTAATGATTTGAGCGCTGAGCTACTTCATACCTCAAGCGGTGTTTTCTCCCGATTTGAATCTGATAGGGCATCACTCGTATCAGAAATCAGCAAACTGCAGGCGGAAATATCCAGACTGCTCTCAAGTGATGAAGAGGGCGTCCTTAGAGAAAATGACGCTCTTCGCTCAGTGGTTCTTAATCTACCTGAATATCAAATGCTCTGTATCATACAGCAAGTTAGAACGGGTACCTATGCCGACATTTCGACGAAAAGCAAGGTTACAAAGGCGAAAGTCCAGAAGTATGTCAGGAGCCTTGCGGAGAGAGGTCATGTTATTATTGATAGAAAATCACGACCACATAGAGTGTTATTCGTTGACACTCCCTGGGAACCAAGCCCTACTGCTCTGAGTAACCAGATTCATCCTGGTTTAGAGCCGGCTCTACGTCCTCAAGTCTGAGATCCTCAGCACCAAGACCTCGTGCAAACCTTTGTACAATGGATGAAGTTTTGGAGAGAGCCAATTCGTTGACGAGAATCACTGGCAGAATGAATGCCATCACTATAAGCGGCAGACCAGCTATCCAAACAAGACTCTCAAAGATATAGTCCAAGCCGATTATCCCACCACGTTCAAGAATCAGACTCGGTAACACTATAATGAACTTGCTTGCAATGGCAACTGGGTATGAAAGAACTGCAAAACCTGTGAGATACTGGCCGAACCATTTTCCTACTCCCTCCGTATCTGGGCATCTCCTCATCTCCAGTTCATTCTTCTTCAAATGAGTCACAATGCCAGAGTCATTTAGAATCCATGTTGGCGAATACAGCGGAACTGCAAGGCATACGGCAATTAAGGCTCCTACGAGCCAAAGCAGCGGTTCGACCAAACGAACAACACCTGTGTAGGCGACTTCCGTGGGATAGGTAGGAACCGCTAGGATAGCATCAGGAAATAGCTGTAAAATGATTTCACTGAATGATAATGCGAATAATGCAGGCACAAGCGCTCTTCTTATGATGCGGGTCGCTCCAAACCTATTGCCAACAGGTATCACACTCTGAGTATAGGACTTTGCACGATACAGCCTGTTCAGAAGAATCATGATAGCAGCAAAGGGGATAGAAAGCAGGGTGAACTCCATGAAATAGATCGGCAGTACAATCATCATAATTCCAATTAAATCGATTGTAAGCCCACCCTGTATTGGTCGAAAGAGGTCAAACGATGACAATGGACCTCCGATTATCCCAGTAATCCTGATGACAGCATACACTGCCACAGCAATACCAGCAATGATGAAAATGATTGCGGGTATGAACCTGCCTTTTCCTTCAGCCATTTTACTCATCAGAAGCTGAGTTTCAGAATATCTAAGGATATTGGTGTCGTAGCGTTCGAAGAACTTTGGTCACTTGATAACTCTTATATGGGTTGTGCAGGCATAATGCACATCCGAACTCTGTAGAGGCAACAATATGCAAACTCAGAAAGCGCTCGCAGTTTTGGTTATTTCAACCATTGTGGTACTTGGATTTGCTATTGGCTTTATGTTCCTCACTTTTGATGGTGAAACTCCTAACAACCATGGTTCCACCACCTCAATCACTAATACCATTGTAAAGGATGTCGACCTTCGAAATCTTGGAGTTCAGCTACCTGATTGGAATCTCGTCCTGTCTAACGGCAGTCTTCAATCCCTTCATTCACTGCGAGGTCGCTTTGTAGTCGTTGATCTCATGGCTACATGGTGCAGCTCATGTGCAATTCAGAATGCCGACTTAAAGACACTGTATAACAACATGGGAGACGCTATCCATATAATATCCTTGACAGTTGATCTAAGTGAAACTGAGGCAATGATGGCGGCATATGTGGAAGACAAAGACTTGCCATGGCCACACGGTCTTGATACTCAGAGTGTCTTCAGCAATTATTTCAATATTCAATACATCCCTTCAATTGTGATTCTTGATGATGAGGGTTTTCTAAGATGGTTCCACGAAGGGCTCTGGAGTGAGGCCGAGATGGCAGAAACTCTGGCTCTTTTAATGGGATAGCTACAATTAGCTGAATAGATCTGTTCCGGGATCTCTTGGTATCAACTTGGCAGAGCCGAGTCCGTTTCCTTTCAGAACCAATCCTCTAACCACAGCTGCTGGAATTCCTTCATCAGCTTGGCCCATCACCAGCTCAGCTGCTGCGGCAATCTCATCAGCCACACAAACTCGAGAAGACCGAAGTTTCCTTCCAAAGCGGTCTAGCCTCCCCGCGTTATCTAGAAAGGGCGACATACCAGCAACACCAATTGCCAGATTGATTGCTCCCCTTCTCCAAGGGCGACCCTGGGTGTCAGCTATGATAACAGGAATCTTCAATCCGAGGTCGTTCAAAATAGCAGTGTGTATTGCTTGAGCAGATAAATCCGGATCAGTTGGAAGTGCTAATGCATGACCTGGAGGCGCATTGCTTTGGTCAACACCAGAGTAATCGGTCACAAGCCCATGAGCAGTGCGCGTTATCAGTACGGGTCGCTCGCGTATGACTTCTACGGAATTGTCAAGTGCCAGCTGCACATATTCCGGCCCCCGTCCCAAATCAGCAGCAAGTTTCCCGGCTTTCTC
>JAHQWZ010000228.1 GCA_029856425.1 Candidatus Thorarchaeota archaeon | reverse complement strand
CCTAGCAACTTCACAGATTTTGCCGATATTGAATTAGTGGACACTGCTGATAGGTGGGGCACGATAATGGACACCTCATTTGCCTTTGCCATTTTCACTATTGCAATCTATGTGGAGATGCTCTACGAGAAGGTCAACGGCACGCTGACAAATATGCGAATGAGGGTCAACTTTGCCGGAAATGACATTATTGACCTTGTTTTCACGCAATGGTATCCAGGGATAGCACTCATACTGCCTCCAGAGTTGCAATTACTGACTATTGGATTAGTATCAATTGCAGTGGTGATCACATTAGCTGTGGTATTCTTCTACAGGAGGCGACGGATTAGGCGGGAGTTGTCCACAATGGCTCAAGATGGATACGTTCATTTGGAGGACAGCTCTGGCTAGTGATCAATTGTCCAGAGCGAGTATCAAGATGAGAGATCGAAGCATAGCCATCATTGTTCATTTGATCACATTAGGCGCATCTATGACTTGTATTAGGGCTCAATCAAATAACTCTCTTGAGTGGGGAGCCCACGAGGGAGAGGAGTTTGTTTATGTCTTGCAAAAGAACATCAAACTGGATCCCACTGGGGAGGAATTAGTCACATCGCAGATACCGCTTGTCCAGCAGCTTGGAGACTGAATCGATGAAACCAAAGAAGAATGAGATGCGTCAAATCGAATGCACAAAGGCATTATGTGAAGTCACTGTTCAAGTCGGAGAGCGTTTCTACTACGAGTTTCATCGACATGGCTCTGTGGGTGAGGATGCCGAGTTCGAGATTGATGATGACACCGTCATCTATCTCGAAGATACCGAAACGGAGTATCTCCACCCCGAGAATATGAAGAATTCAGGATGGACCGGAGGAGATGCTGAGAGGGGAAAGTGGATCTTCAGAGCACTACGCCCTGGGAAGGCAACGCTTACCATCCGCATTATATTCAGGTTTGAAGTCGAAGAGGAAAGGACTATCGACTTTACAGTGGTTTTCTAGTCTGCGCTCTTTCTGGCCCAAACATAGGAGTAGCCAGCGGCATAGTCCAACCGCTCCCGTTTTACATAGGACTGCTGCAGGGCTTTGAGGCCCTCTTGATATTCGCTCTCTGATATCTTGTGCAGCATAGAGTAACCTTTGCGTGAAACTGTGTTAAGAAAATCCTCACCAAGAACTACCGGAGCGAACTTGTAGGAGCGGGACCAGGTCTCTGTGAGGGAGTTTTCCTTCATGGATTGCTCTATCTCGGGAATGTCAGGGTATCGTTTCTTGTCGATGGCGACTGTGGCAGGAAAGAACTGGGAAGTCACTCGCGCTTCAATCTGTCTGTGAGACTGCGTGACTATGCATAGACGACCGCCAATCTTCAGAACACGACTCATCTCCTGCATTGCATCATCCATAGAAGGTAGATGATGGACCACCTCTGTCATGAACACCATGTCAAAACTACGTGGTTTCACTGGTATGCCGTCAGCGCATGCATGAATGAAGGAAATATGTTGGGCTTTCTCTTGAGCCTCCAGTAACATCCCGAGAGAGGAATCCAGCCCAAATACCTGAGCTTCTGTAGCCTTCTGAAGTAATAATGTGTTATTGCCAGTCCCGCATCCAACATCCAGAACCTTTGACCTCGAGTCCGGTAAATACTCCTCGAGCAAATGGAAAATCATCTCAGGCTCGCCGGAGCGGACCTGGTCGTAAATCTTCGACACTGAGTCATAGTCAATGGACTTGGCAGGCAAGGGATTCACTAGCAGAAGTAGATTGAATCGCTCATATCAAAGTCGTGGTTCGTTCATGAAAATGATGCCTTATATTAAGACACATTCCAGCTGCTGAATAGCCATAGCTGAGAGGAGAGCAGAACAAGCCTGCCAAAGCAGGTCAGAATTAGTCGGTGACTCTCGACTATAGATAATAGATATAATAGTCACTAAACGACCATTCTCTTACTGGCATTCAAGTGTTCGTGGCCAGTTCTATATTCATGAGAGTATCTCTTAGCAGGCTTCTCCGCAACTACCCCTACCGTATTTTGCCTGCGAAGCATATTCGCTCAGCTAAACAACTGGTTCACGCAACGGTCGCACAATAGCTCAGAACCCCCATCCTCTCTCTGGATAGTTTGATTGCAGTTCGTGCACGCAGGTCTAAAGCAGCGTTCACACAATGTGAGATCAGCCATCTTTCTGATGCGACCACAGACAGAACACATGTTCTTTGTACCTCGACCTCGGTGTTCAAACAGAGTTCTTACTATGGCAACTGCATCTTCCTGGTCCAAGCGACCAGCCTTCACCTCAGCCTGAGCCTTCTCCTGAATCTCGTCATGATTTACATCACTGTCAATTTCTGTGCCAATCACGTCTTTCATAGCATCAGCAGAGACCTCGAGTTGTCTATCAAGGCTCACGGTCGCCATTGGGAATAGAAGCGAGTTCTTCACCTTGTCAATCACTACATCCAGAATAGACACCAGCTCTGCATCCAATAGTGGCTTAAGATGATGCTCTAGAGCTGCACGCTCAAGTCCCAACTCTTCCATAACATCACCCTTGTTGGCCACTCGCTTCACTAGGAGGTACTCTAGAATTCGAACCCTGGTGGGATTAGATAGGGCTTTTGACACAGATAGGATGTCGTTCATCTTGCTCTGATAGTAAATAGGTAAAGACTTCTTTATGTATTATTAGACCAGAGCAAGAGAAACTTTTCCCTATAGTCTAGGAGGAATTCTTTCGTGTCCATTCATATTGGGAAAAGCCCCATTGCATACCGTAAAGGAAGTGAAAGAAAGATGGCCACAACAGATAGCCTCGTTCAAATCTCGGACCTTCGAAAGGAATACAAGATGGGCGAGACAACCGTTCATGCTCTAAGAGGAATCTCACTAGATGTCGCAGAAGGCGAGTTCGTTGCGATATTGGGCCAATCTGGCTCCGGCAAGACAACACTCTTGAATATGATCTCTGCGCTTGACACTCCCACATCGGGAGAGGTCTCTGTTCAGGGGTCGGTCATCTCCTCCATGAAGAGAGACGAGAGAACGAGGTTCAGACGTTCTAGCATTGGACTAGTCTTTCAGTTCTATAATCTGTTTCCCACCCTCACTGCTCTCGAGAATGTAGAGATTGGCATCGCCATGAAGATCAAGCACAAGGAAGAGATGCGCAATAGGGCAAGCAAATACCTTGAGCTTGTTGGGATACTCGATAAGGCTAACAGCTATCCATCGCAGATGAGCGGGGGTGAGCAACAACGAGTGGCGATTGCTCGAGGACTAGCGAAGGAACCACCAATCTTAGTTCTCGATGAACCAACGGGGAATCTCGATGCAGAAACGTCTGAGGTGATTTGGGAGCTACTTCATACGCTCAACAAACAGACTGGAACCACAGTCATTGCTGTGACTCACCAGACATCGGTGTCAAAGCTTGCAGACAGGTCTGTCTTTCTGCGGTCTGGTCTGATATACGGCATCTCTGCCAAGAACGAGGGGGAATGAGCTTTGGCTGGGACTCTCCTGAGAAAGACAAGAAAGGAGATCTTCAGTCAGCGGGGGAAGGTCATCAGCAGTATGCTTCTTGTTTTCATCGCAGTCTATAGTTGCGTCATGTTCTCGGCAATGATGCCGATGATGAGAGTGACAATAGATAACACCTACGAGACCTACGCAGCGCCAGACTTCATGGCTGTTGTGTACTCTGCGCCTCGCAGTCATATTAGCGGTATTGGAGATATAGATGGTGTTGAAGCATTCGCAAGTCGATACCATGTCTTTGGCGATATCAGTTTCTCCGGCACAACAGAGAACCCAGCAGACCTCTATGGAATTGACGCAGCCAATCCCCCGGAGGTGTTCAGACTTCTCCTGTCAGAAGGAACATACTTGGACCCTTTGAACAACCATTCTGCATTGGTTGAGAAGGCATTTGCAGCTAATCATGGAATCGAAATAGGGTCTGCTATCACAGTGTCAGTATT
>JAHQWZ010000227.1 GCA_029856425.1 Candidatus Thorarchaeota archaeon | reverse complement strand
AACGCCAAAATCTATGCTGAGAAGGTCATCATCAGAAAGACGGGCACAGGGAAGGGTGGAAAGAAGAAATGACGTCCAATGAGGAAGGAAGAGGACAGTCGTTAGACGACATCTTCGGTGATTTCGCCGAGTTGGAGCTAGAGAATGTCACTATACAAGTAGACGAACTCAAGCTCGCTCTCCGTCCCATGGTCCAACAGTTAGCTCAGGCTGCAGCTAAGGCTGCAATTGAGATGCCGAAGTCCCTCATTCCTGCACAGCTCAAGGCTCCTCTTGGGGAGTATCCTGGTGTCATCCGGGAGATAACAATCGGGGCTACAAAGAAAGAGGGCGGATCAAGAAGCAACACTGTGACCATTGGCGGTCATACTGCACCCGCGTGGGACCTATTTCAATCACCACCGAAAAACCCCCCGGTCATCGCAGCTGATGTTTTTGATATGCCAATTCCACTAGCAAAGGCAGTGAAGACACACTACAGGGAAGTCCTTGAGGACCCCGCGGAGTGGGCGAAGCTCTGTGTGGACAAGTTTGGAGCTGATGTCATTACAATACACCTCATTAGCACTGATCGCCAACTAGGAGATACATCACCTGCAGCAGCTGCCAAGACTATAGAAGAGGTTCTACAGGCAGTTAAAGTTCCTATACTCATTGGATCTGCAGGAGACCCTGAGAAAGACGGCCCTGTTCTAGCAAAGGCTGCAGAGGTATGTGAAGGTGAACGTACCCTATTATGCTCTGCTACGATTGATATCTACGAACCCATTGCTGTGGCAGCGAAAGAACATGACCAGATTGTCTTATCTTGGACCTCGCTCGATATCAACGATCAGAAGGAACTGAATCGAAGGCTTATCGAATGGGTAACACCTGATCAGATAGTCATTGATCCTACAACTGCTGCTCTGGGATATGGTCTTGAGTATGCTTTCACTATGATGCAGAGAATGCGTCTGGCTGGGCTTTTAGGCGACAGCGAGCTCCAATATCCAATTAGCTCCGGTACGACAAATGCTTGGGCTGCTCGAGAGGCGTGGCTTAAGGCTCCTGAATTGGGGCCAAGAGAACTTCGCGGACCGATTTGGGAGAGTGTTACAGCCTTGTCACTTCTGCTGGCAGGGAATGACCTCTTCATGATGATGCATCCTGCGGCGATGAAGACAGTCCATGATCTTATCGAGTGGCTACGAGAGAGGCGACCGATACCAGTCGAGGAATACGCTGACTGGACAACGATTGATATACCGGAGGAGACCTAAATGGGCAAACTACCAGGTCCATTGGACATCTATCCTCTCCTGCCTGGCACAAACTGCGAGGAGTGCGGAGAGGCCAACTGCATGGCTTTTGCGACTAAGCTTGCTGAATATACGGTGAAGCTTACTGCATGTGCTCCTCTCTACAGAGAGGCTAAGTATGTCAAAAAGCTGATCAATCTAGAGGATCTTATTCGCCCTCCAGTTAGAGAAGTTGTAATTGGAACAGGCGAAAAGGCTGCTTCAATCGGTGGCAAATTGGTCTTGTACAGACACGACTTGAGATACTCAAATCCCATAGCCTTCTTTGTCGATGTAGCTGACACACTTGAGGGCGACGCCCTCTCCCAGAGAGTCAAGGCTATTGAAGACTGGACGTACATGTATATTGGTCAGAATCTTCGGTTAGATGGGATAGCACTACGAGGTGTATCACAAGACCCGCAGACTTTTGCAAAAGCTGCAAAGAAGCTGTCTAGTCTCACTGACTGGCCAATTATCCTATGCTCGCTAAATCCTGAGATGTTAGCTGCAGCAGCTAAAGCTATCGCTGATAAGCGTCCATTGCTCTATGCAGCGACGCTGGATACATGGTCAGATGCCGGAGAGATTGCAGTCAAACACAATCTCCCCTTGGTGGCCTATGCACCAAGCGGATTAGATAACCTTGCATCGCTTGTCAATACTTTGAGAGCCATGGGAGTAGAGGAACTTGTTCTCGACCCAGGCACAGCTTCAAGAACTGGTCTTGGTACCACTGTTGACAACTTTACGCAGCTAAGGAGGGCTGCTACAATAGGGGAGAACGAATTAGTTGGTTATCCACTTCTTGCGACTCCAATCTCAGTATGGGCGGACCATAAGGAAGGCGCTGCACCAGAACTAACCAAATGGGACGAAGTCCTCACTGCTGCCTCAATGATAGTCCGATACTCTGATGCAGTCGTTGTTCATAGCTTGGACATGTGGACCAATCTACCACTCACCTTTCTACGAAGCAACCTCTACACTGATCCAGTAAAGCCTGTAGCTGTTGAGGCCGGACTACAAGAATTCGGTGATGTTGATGCAGACTCTCCAGTGATGTATACAACAAACTTCGCACTCACTTACTTCACTGTAGAGAGCGACATCAAGCAGGCTGGTGTTAATGCCTATCTCTTGGTTGTTGATACAGAGGGAATGAGTGTCCAATCAGCAGTTGCAGGCAGAAGACTGACTGCAGAGAAAGTTGCTGAAGCTCTGGAGGAATACAAGGTGTCCGAAAAGGTCAAACACAAGATTCTCATCAGTCCAGGAATGGCTGCGAGAATCAGTGGTGAGACCGAAGAAGTATCTGGATGGGCTGTTAAGGTTGGTCCTCAAGACTCCAGTGGAATACCCAAGTATCTCCAGATGGGTAAATGGAACGAAGAATGAGAGCCCATACCTAAACGGTCTTAGGGGCTAAGTGCCCCTGCTTTATTATTGGGAGTAAGAAGAATGAAAGAACGTTTAGTGATTTCCGTGTCTGGAAAAG
This sequence comes from Candidatus Thorarchaeota archaeon, assembly GCA_029856425.1. GTDB lineage: Archaea > Asgardarchaeota > Thorarchaeia > Thorarchaeales > Thorarchaeaceae > SMTZ1-83. Next base: position 1,210 of record JAHQWZ010000227.1, on the reverse strand, counting down.
GTGGTGTGGGCAAGACCACTACCTCCGGACTTCTCTCCAGAATCATCGTAGAGCAGACCCAAAGGTCACTGCTCTTAGTTGATGCAGATCCAGTCATGAATCTTCCACGAGCTATGGGAGTTGATGTTCCAGCATCGGTAGGAGAGATAGCTACTCGGATGAGAAAGAGCATTGATGACGGTACACTTCCTGCATCTGCTGCGAAACAAGACATTCTGGAAGGAGAAATCTTTGAAGCACTCATAGAGGGGGACCGTTTTGATTTCTTAGCCATGGGTCGTACAGAGGGTGAAGGTTGCTACTGCTATGTCAACAGAATACTAACACAGATTCTCGACACACTCACGTTGAATTATGAGATTACCCTTCTTGATATGAGTGCAGGTCTCGAGCATTTTAGTAGACGCACTAACAGGAATGTAGACATTCTCATCATTGTGATTGATTCTTCGAGAGCCTCCTTTGAAGCAGCCTTGCGAATCAGAGACCTCGCTAAAGAGGTGCATATCGACTTCAAGAAGCTGGTAGTGATCGGCAATGGTATACCCGCAAACCTTGTTAATGCGGTTTCGAAAGGACTCGAAGAGAATGACCTCTTTCTTGCTGGAATGATTCCAAATGATGATGAGATTGCGAAGCTGAACTACATGGGAAAGCCAGTTTTCGATTTGCCTCATGATTCACCTGCACTAAAAGCAGTTGAAGATATTGCTGAGAAGCTTGGTCTTCTAAGTGAAGTTACACTGTTGAAGCTATTAGGCCAGTGAAATCTGTTCTTCAATATCCTGCATCTCAATCTGCAGTCGTTCAAAGAACTCGCTCGCTGCAATCTGATTCAATTCCGAATCGTCTGAAATCACATCGATTCTTACCTTGGAGATTCCTTCACCGACCTTTCCAACTAAAGTGATTGTAACTGACAACCTAGCACCGCTGAATTTCCCTTTTCCGGTGCCCGCGATAACTCCCATCAGCATTTCGTCTTTCGTAATGGATTCCGTCCTAAGCGAATGAAGATGGTGCCTTTTGGCCAATTTCTTTACAATTCTGTAAAGCGTCTTTGCTTCTACTTCTACGACATGTTCACGGTTCCATGCACTCTTTCCTTTCTTCATTGCCTGAAATTCATCTGGTGTCATCTCAAATGGCTCGATTTGCGAATAGATTGATCTGATGAAGCAGCTGCCGGATTTTGCTGCAATCTTTTCAC
>JAHQWZ010000226.1 GCA_029856425.1 Candidatus Thorarchaeota archaeon | reverse complement strand
GAATTGCCCTCGTGATGGGGGCAAACATTGGTACTTGTTTTCTTGAGTTATTCGCTGCTATTGGTGCAACAACTCCTGCCAAGAGGACTGCTATTGCTCAGACACTCATCAATGTGATTGGTGTTACAATCTTCCTGCCATTTCTAGCACCTTTTACAGCACTGACGCAAGCCACCGACATTGAGCTGCCAAGACAGCTAGCCAATGCTCATACAATCTTTAATGTAATAGTGAGTTTCATCTTCGTACCTCTTGTAGGTTTGCTGGTTAAGATTTGTGAGCGCCTCATCCCCGATAAGGAAGGCGAAATTATTGGTCGGTACCACTTTGATGATCAAATGTTGAATTTGCCACAGGCTGCTCTTATTGAGGCTGAGAGAGAGATTGTGCGTACTGCTGAACTCACAATGCAGATGATTCAGAACAGCAGAATAGCTCTGCTTTCTCATGAGGTCGAGAAGGGTGAGAGTGTTATGCTTCTTGAGGATGAAGTTGATGACCGGTGCAGAACTACCGAGGAGTTCATTGACAAGATTCGAGAAGAAGAACTAGGTGAGTTTGACATCATATGGCGCATGAAGCTTCTAGCAGTTTTAACGGATGTAGAACGTGTGGGAGACCTCTCACAGAATTTAGCTGAGTCTGCTATGCATCGGTTGAAGAATGGAGTCTTCTTTTCTCCAGCAGCTGTTGAGGATCTTGCAAAGATGTTCGAACTGGTTGAGAGAACATACGAAACATCAATTGAAGCTCTCAGGACTCGAAATAAGAAACTTGCCAGAGCTGCTATAAATCTGGAGGATGAGGTTGATGTGCTGGAAAGAAAGATCCGTGAAGCCCATAATAAGCGGCTTAGAGATGGGATATGCCAGCCAGAAGCAGACACGGTCTTCGTAGAAAGCATGCGAAATCTAGAGAGAATTAGTGATCACGCAGATAATATAGCTCTGGATGTTATTATGGACCGCTAGAATTGCCCTTTTTTGCAAGAGTTTATGATGGCATCCTACAGAGACTATTTCATTCAGGAGAGTGTCGCATGGCAGATAAGCTTAATGACTTGGATGGAAAGGAGTGGGTCAAGAGCACTAAATCTTGGTTTGTGGTGAATCCGCAGTCCAGAAGTAGGAACCAGATGACTCACCCTGCGAAGTTTCCTGAGGAAGTAGTCACTCGTTTCGTGAAGTACTTTACGCGTTCAGGTGGATGGGTCATTGACCCTTTTGCAGGTGTCGCTAGTACTATGGTTGCATGCAAACGACTCGCCCGCAGTTCAGTCGGCATTGAGCTGAATCCTGAGTTTGTGGAGATAGGTCAATCTGAATTGAAGCGTGCCTCAGGTTTTGGTTCACACCATATTCTGGCAGGTGACTCAATGGATATCGCTGCCATCCTAGAAACGCAATTTGGCGAAGATGTGCCCGAATTTGATTACTTGATCACCTCGCCACCATACTACAATATGCTTCGGAAATCAAGAGGCGGGAATGAAACTGTCCACAAAGAGAGGGGAGAGATGGGTCTTAAGCAGTTCTATAGTGGGCTTCCTTCGGATTTGGGAAACATAGAATCATATGATGATTATTTGGAGTGTGTGGGCCAAATTCTTGATGCCCTATTCCCCTACATGGCCAATGAAGCTTACCTAACGGTCGTTGTTCAAAATATGAGAGATGAAGGAAACGTCTTCCGACCCATCGCCTGGGATTTGGCAAGACGTCTCTCTGACGCCTATGAACTACGTCAGGAGCAAGTATGGTGTCAGGACAACAAACGATTGGGCTGTTGGGGTTTTCCTTCAACCTATGTTTCCAATGTGCACCATCACTATTGCTTGATTCTCCAGAAGCATGTCAAGGATGAGGATTAAGGCGACGCCTGGCAAAGTCGGCAAGTCTTATTCATTTAAGGATGAAATCTGATTCGGATGGTTCATAAAGACCAACAAGATGCGAGGAAGTCATGTCGGAGCAGCTCAGAGACCTCGTACTGTCAGATCATCAGGCTGTCATCGAGCTATGCATGGGCATTTGGGGAAGGCAGGACTATATTCCACATCGATTTCCGCAATGGTTTGAAGACAAACTCAACCATCCCCTTGGGATTTTCCATGGAGATACTCTTCAGGCTATAGCCAATCTTGAATTCAAGCCCGATAACAAAACGGCATGGATTAAAGGGCTTAGAGTACGGGAAGCGCAAAGAAGAAAGGGCTATGCGTCTAGACTCATTAGCCAAATGATACAAGGAGCTAAGGAGGTTGGCTTAGAGACCCTACGCTATGCCACTAGCTCTAGAAACATTGCCTCAATGAAAGTAGCAGAGAATCTGGGATTCGAACTTAAGAACGACATCCGCTACTTCCGACTAGAGCCACCCTTTCCTCATCATCCCAAGCCAAGTCCCAGTATAAATCCTCTTCAAGTTGGTCCCGAGCGTTTGCATGAGATCCTAGAAATTAGTGATATCATCCCGAGTGATACGTTCGCTATAAGATGGGAGTTCCACAAAAAAGATGTCAATACCCTGCACGCAATCTTAGAACAGGAGACGGCTCAGGTGGTTGTTGGAGAAGGCGGCAATGCAGAATCGCTTTCTTTCTTTTCTAGTTTCGAAAGAGACGGGCAGAAGACAACAGTCTTTTCAATCTTCTCAACCAATCGAACAGTCTTCGTTGACATCTTTTCAAGAGCTCTTGATTATCTAGAGAATACAAAGACTGAACGGGCGGCCTTCTTCCTGGGACCTCGAGTTGATCAGTGGGTTGATTACATAATCGAAATTCCACAAGAATTTGCGGGGAGACGATTTCTTCTCTATGAGAAGAAGCTATAGACTCTGACAGAAAAACTAGGGATAGGCTGAAGGATCAGCCTACTCCTTGATAATTCCTTGTATCTAGGTGAAATGCTGACTGGTGGTAGGAAGTACATAATAGACTATAGTGATGGCGGTTAGCGCCACACCTGCCCAGTTCTCACCATATGCATACAAAAGAGCTCCAGCAATGAGGAAGACTATCGCAAGCGTCCAAGACATTCTGTCCTGCTTCAATATCTGGAAATACAAGAATATTGCAATCACACCGAGAATGAGACCTGCGCCAGAAGCAACATCCTCCCATACAGCAAATCCCAATCCACCGACAATGATTCCTGCAATCGCATTAAGGAGCATTAGATAGCTTGCCATAGTGACCTCCCTAGGTCTTCCACCTCTCTGAATGCCACTATCATCAGCTATTGGAATTTCGGTCATATCGCAAAGCATTGATTCAGTGGCACTTTATTCTTTCGAAACACAAGAACTAGGACTAGTCAGGGTCCTCTTCATACTCCTCAAGCACAGACCAATGCGGCGCATACGTGATGGGCTCGAGGTCTCTTTGCTGAAGTTCAAGTTCCTCAATCTCAGCAATTCTCTTCCGCAGAGTGTACGACTTAGCACCCTCCCACCAGAGATATGCACTGAGGTCTCTTGAGAACTCACCCTGATACTTCTCGCATGTTCCCCCACAAAACACTTTATCTCCTCTTATCTCAAGTGCACTCCCGCACCACTTGCAGACCGCCTCTCTCCCATGGGCATGGATGCGTCCTTCAATAAGGCGTACAAAGAGAACAGTCCCATCAAAGTTACAGACACCCCACTCCTTTTTCTTTGAAATGGTCTTCTCCCACAGCTCCCCTGTCGGGAGTCGGAGCTTCTCTGACGATTCTTGTTTCTTGGTCTTGTCCTTGGTTGATTCATCAAAGTCAGTCAGTCGTGTCTGCACTGTGCGCCTCATGACTCATTGTGCCGATGTCATGTTGATAAACACCTACATCATTGGTATCTATCCTGAGAGCTCTTCAACAAGACTCATCATCCATTCATCAAATGGTTTGTCCTTAGACCACGTGTCTTCAAAGGGAGTCATCACGAGTTCCCCCTTTACCTCACCAACCATTCCTCCGTGTCTTCCTCCTAGGAGACATTCAATTGCAAAGGCTCCAAG
>JAHQWZ010000225.1 GCA_029856425.1 Candidatus Thorarchaeota archaeon | reverse complement strand
AACATCCCCGTTGCATTATCAGGCATCGAGTGTGATGGCTCAGCTGTCCGAATGGATGGACTCCCGTTATATCTTAGGAAAGTGGTAGATCCACCTGAGGGTGTCCTTCCCGATCGGGATGTGCTGAAAATGATACATGGCAAATTGGAGAAGGTGGTGAAGTAATGGCAGGCGACATTATTCTCAAGAATGGCCGACTCTACGACCCAAAGAACAAGATTGACGGAGAGATCATGGATATCTCTGTTTCAGATGGGAAGATAGTCGAGAAAGTCAATGGCAAAGCAAAGGAAATCGACCTCAAGGGTCGAATGGTCATGGCCGGAGGAGGGGACATGCATTCGCACATTGTTGGCAGCAAGCTTGGCTTTGGTCGGGCAATGTGCCCCGAGGACCATAGGGGTGACCCAGTACCGAAAACCAAGGTCACTCGTGGTGGTGTGGGGTATACCATGCCAAACTCATATGTTATTGGCTACAGGTATTCAGCAATGGGCTACACGACCGTAATCGAGCCAGCTCTACCTGCACTCAAGGGTTTAGGCAGCTGGGAGGAGCTTGAAGATCTACCTAACCTCGATTCAGGTCTTTTGCCATTGTTCTGTAATAGCATGATTACTTTCAACTATGTGAAAGAGAAAGACCTCAGTGGTCTTGCTGGCTACATAGCGTGGATACTGAGAAATGTAGGAGGTCTCGGTGTCAAGGTTGTGTGCCCAGGAGGTACGTATGCTTGGGCTCATGGAAGTAATGTTCGAGAGCTTGATACTGAGGTTCCTGATTGGGGCATCACTCCGCGGGAAATCATCCGAGGACTCTGTCAAGCCACTGAGGCGCTGGGATTGCCTCATATGATGCACCTTCATCCATTGAATCTTGGTCGTGTCGGCAACATTTCAACAACAATTGAACACTTGGATGCAGTAAGAGACATAAAGGGTCACAATGGGCGAAAGCGAATACTGCACTTGACACATATGTCCTTCGAGAGTCTAGCGATGCATGAAGATGAAAAGGCAAAGCCGGAGTGGAAATGGGTTTCATCTGGAGGGCTTCAGCTTGCTGAGTATATGAACAAGAATGACCACTTCACAGTCGACATGGGTCAAATCACATTCGGACCTGCAACGACCATGACTGGAGATGGCCCATTCCAGTTCAGTCTGTATCAGATGACCAAGAACAAGTGGGCCAACATCTGCGTTGATGTCGAGATGCCAGGTGGTGCTGGAGTGGTACCATACTTCTTCGACCCCAAGTCTCCGGCTAATGCCGTACAATGGGCAATACCTCTTGAGTTTGCTCTGAGCGTGAATGATGTGTGGCGTGTCATTATGACCACTGACCATCCAAACGCAGGTCCCTTCACAAAATACCCACTAGTTCTATCCTGGCTCATGAGTAAAAAACAGCGCGATATCTGGCTAGAGAAGGTTCACAAATTTGCTACGGAGAGGTCAACGTTAGCTGACATTGAGCGTGAATGGAGCCTCTACGAAATAGCAATCACGACACGTGCCGCTCCTGCGAAGATCTTGGGCTTGGACACAAAGGGCCATGTGGGCGTGGGCGCCGACGCTGACATCACTGTCTACGACTTCGATCCTACAAAAGGCAATCTTGCGGATGACCCGGAGAAGATAATCAAGGTGTTTGGCGAGTCGTATCTCACTATCCTCGCAGGAGAGCAAGTGGCAAAGAAAGGCAAGGTTGGAAAGACACCGCACGGACGGATATGGACTGTACATCCTGAGCTCGATGATGCACTATGGGCAAGGACAAACAAGGAACTGGAGAAAATGATAAACAAGTGGTATGCTCACTCATTCAACAACTACCCCGTACCAGGTAGATATCGGGAGCACATGGAACACAAGATTAAGGTAGACTCGACTAGTGTTCCTGCCTAGCGGAGAATCAGAGAATGGATAGAACTCCGGAATCCCTTGAGGAAATCGAATTAGGCTATGAAGGAGTCGCGGAGTTCTACGATCTCTTTGCTGGTAACGAGGATTTGCCCCTCTACCTCGAATACGCCAAGAAACATGGTTCTCCGATTCTTGACATTGCAGCAGGCACGGGCAGAGTTTCCTTGGCACTCGCAGAAGCTGGTTTTGTGGTGCACGCGCTTGAGAAATCTCCGTCCATGCTTCAAGTCTTCAGAAGGAAAACTGCAAAAGGCGAGGCTGCTGAACTCATAACTATACATGAGAGTGATATGACGAATTTTAATCTCCACACTAAATTTCCAATGATAATCATTCCCGCTTCCTTTGGACATGCCTTAACAGAGGAGAAGCAAAAATCAACTCTGCGCGCAATCAAGAATCATCTTAGAGATGATGGAGTCTTTATACTTGACCTGTATGTTGGCGAGCTTATTGATGATTATTCAACATTTCAAGACGGTCCTGTGCCACTGCCAAGAGGAGAGGTGAGGAGGTCCGGTAAGATGACCGTGGATCGAGAAAAGCAGTTGATGAGTCTAACTCTCAAGTTTGAGGTTCTCGATTTTGGTGGGTCTGTTGCTGAGGTGCATGTGGCCAAATCCAGCACCGCCGTGATCTGTAGAGATGATGCTGATAATCTAATTCAGGACATTGGGTTCAAGGTCCTAGAGGAGTTTGGCGATTTCCACAGGAATCCCTATACCCCAGAGTCATATCGAAGAATTCTCATTCTCAGTCATTAAAGTAGGAATGAACAGGTCTTAATTCACTTCGAAAAACGTGATTTGTCGTATTCCTGAATCGCAGCGTAGCTCAGATACAAAAAAGAATCCTCTAGCAGTTCAATATTTTCGGTTTCGATAGGCTAGAGGGACTATTCTATGTTAATCGTAACCAGAATTGACCAAAAACGCCTTATATCGCCGTAGATATCGTGATTTTCAAGTTCCTTTTTCATATTCGCGAGGGAGCGATATGGGAGAAGAAGAAACTTCAGTACAGATGGAAGTAGCCCGTGAAACATGGGTGACCCGGATGGGTTTCGTGTTCGCGGTCTGGGGTTCCATGACAGGACTAGGGAACGTATGGAATTGGCCGTTTAAGGTATCAGTCCTAGGTGGTGGTCCATTCGTTCTAATCTACCTGGTCATGCTGGCTTTGGTAGGTATTCCTGTCGTGCTAACTGAGTTCGTTCTGGGTTCTACCTTTAGAAGAGGGTTCCCAGGAGCGCTCAAGCGAATCCATCCATTGGGTGAATTCCTTGGCTGGTTCTGTCTTGTTAACACGGCAATACTGACAGCCTTCTATACAGTCCTAATCTCGTACGCTGCAGTCTATGCAGGATACGCCATAACTGGACTGGCACTTGATGGTCCAATGGGTCCATCAATGTTCACAGATCAACCTGGATTCTTTGTGAACATGCTGATGTCGCCAGTTGTTCTGATTGGACTGATAGTGATCTGGATAGTCGTGTTTATGATAGACTACTTCGGGACCAGAGGTATCGAGAGGTCTGTGATGATTCTATTCCCGCTGATGTGGATAATCATCATCTTCATGGCCTTCTTCGGTCTCTCTCAGCCCGGAGCTGCAGAGGGTGTAAACTTCTACTTAGACCCGGCGCCTGAGGAGTTCCTCAACCCGCAAATGTGGTCCACTGCAGTCTCGCTGAGCTTCTTTAAGCTCAGCGCAGGCATGGGAGCTTTGACCGCATATGCGAGCTATCTTCCACGTCGAGGAGAGATAACAAACAGTGCAATAACAACAAGCTTGCTGGACACGACCTTTGCATTTACTGCAGGGATGGCTGTTTTCACCATAGCCGCTACTGCAGGCTTCCTGGGATCAGGAGGCGTGGGCTTTGCGTTCGTTGCGTGGCCCGGCGGTATGACGATACCAGGAGGAAACATACTTGGATTTGTCTTCTTCCTAATGATGGTATTCCTCGGAGTTACCAGTGCAATATCGCTTGTTGAAGCAATCGTCACAGCTGTCATGGACAAGTTTGGTTGGCCGAGATCAAAGACCGTGATTGTTATCACACTAAT
>JAHQWZ010000224.1 GCA_029856425.1 Candidatus Thorarchaeota archaeon | reverse complement strand
GCTCAAGCTGTGCTTCCAGTTGTTCAGAACTCCACCCCAATGGCGAATCTACACCAATAATCCATGGATGGCTCGTATCAATCACTGAGGTCCCGCTTGAAACAGCCATGCCTTGGAAGTCAACTGGCCTGGGTGCTCCGGTCCCTGATGAGGCATCCTGCCAGCCCGCACCATTATAGTCGTTATCATGATTCCTGATGTCATCTAGAAAAGGAACCGCCCCATTGAAATCGGGGCCTCCCACAGAGGGGAGGAGGAAGATAATGAACAGCATAAAAGCTGCAGCGGGCTTCTTCATATTTACAACTCCCACTAACCGAGGCAAATACGGGACCAACATGAATGGTCAATCAAATGAAAATAAGATATTCTTGTACAGGCATTGGTATTATTATATACTATGAATATATATTATGTAATATTTAATCACGCGTCTGTGCTTTGACTGGAAAGAAACTCAATGCGCCCCTGTTGAACCAACGCATTCAGCGCTGGTGGGTTGAGAATTTCAACACCTGGCAATGTCCAAGAAACAAGTTTGGTTTCATCTGGGATGGAGAGAGTATGAAGTGATGCGCATGAGAAGAGAGCGCTCAAATCTAATCTCATTAGTTTATTGCCGAGCAGGTTCACTTCTTCAAGTCTTAGACATCTAGAAAGCGAAGCTAATTCCAATGCCATCAAACGATTGTTATGCAGATCTAGTGCCTTAAGATTCAGGCATTCAGCAAGAGGTTCAAGATCTATCCTGATGAGTTCATTTTGACTAAGGTCTAATTGCTCAAGATTGTTGCAGTATTTCAAGAGACTGATGTCAATCACACGAAGATGGTTTGAGTCCAACTTCAATCTGCGGAGAGGAGCACAAAATGCCAACACTGTTAGATCCAGTGTCATGAGACTGTTGTTGCTCAGGTCTAATTCTTCTAAATTCTCCATCCTCTCCAGAGGGCCTAGATTGATTGCCATAATGGATCTATTTGAGAGATTCACAGCTGCTTCTTCAGGTGTCAAAGGGATGCTCTCGGATGTCCCATCTGCCAATGTTATTTTAATGTAAATCACGACTCTCACTCACTTGGAGGCGCTGATGATTTCACTCTCGGGAGATTTATTCCTTCTACTCATTTCAATATATGGCGGTTCTTCAACCTACAATTATTGGGATGTATCTTTTCATATTTCAGCAGACTTTTCCATTTTTCGGCATTTTAGATATGAGCGAATAATTAATATTGATGAATAGCATTAATTTTAATGTATTATCATTGGACATAAGATATTCCGGAGTGTAGTTCGTCATGAAAGTCCCTGGAACAACCATGGACATAAGTCTCAAGACCAATAGAATATACGCTACAGACCAAGGAGTGATGAAGCGTATCAAATATGCTGGTCGAACTTTCATGGATGTTCTGGAGGAGCTTCAAAGGTTTGCCTACCTTAGAGGATATAACGCTCCGACTACAATACTGAAGTTCATTCTAAAACGAATTGGCCTTCCTGATATGGAGGTCTTCCCCTCACAGGATGATCTGACGAAAGAAGACATGCTTGAGCTCTCACGTGCACTCAATGTTGTTGATGCTCTAAAGGATGAATTCCTCTCACCTTTGGGTACAGCTGAAGTCCCGGAGGAGCTAAAGAATTACGTTGTCTTGAAGCCCAAAAAGGCAGACGACTTCACATTGGACAGCATCATACCGGAGGATTTCCAACCAGCATTTGTCGCACCTGAGGCTCCTGCAGAAGCTCCTATAGAGGCGTCAATAGATAGCCCCATAGTTGAAAAATCCAGTATTTGGGATGACGTGCCTCAGAGTGAAGAAGCTGTCAAGCTAATCTACAATTTCCACTGGGAGAATCTCCCGGTAAACACTCCTACACCTAGAACAAAGGCCTCAGAAGAACTAGAATCCAAGCGGGCGAAGTTCATCTGGGATGATGAGAGTGAGATGGAATCTTTGGAGGCTGTTCAACCCTCCGAGGAATCAGCTCCGGAACTCATTGGAGACTCACACGAGCTGAAAGCTCTATTCCTCGGAGAACAGCAAGTTGGTGTGAAAAGCATTCTTTTCGAGTGCAACCTCAAAGAGGCAGAAGATCTATCCTTCGTCTATAGAGATGTTGTCGAACGTGAAGACAATCTTGTTGGCATAAACGTATGGACCTTTGAAAGCTCACAGGCTGTGAGAATCCCGCGACAAGAGTTCTTTACAGGCACGGGGATCGCTGTCCTTGTATATTCTGTAGCTGACAGATGGAGCTTTGATAGTCTTGATTTCTGGGTTAAGGAACTGACCAGCACATTCCTGGTCCCACCCCCGATTATCATCGTAGGAAATAAGACCGATCTCAGAGATCATCCGGTGTTCGGAGAAGAAGAGGAATTTGAGCCGCCAGTGTCAACAGAGGAAGGGCAGGAATTCTGCAACAGGATTGCCAAGGAACTAGGTGAAAGCGGCACCTCCCATCCGATGGTATTCATTGAAACATCCAGCGTTACAGGCAAGGGTATATCAGAGTTACTGAATTCCATCATCGATCTCTGGCTAGCAAGTGAGAGACCAAGCATGCCATCGGTTGAATCGCATGTCATAGAACGCTGAGTTGTCAGCTTTCAAATTGTGTCAGTTTCTGGGTGACTCTTGGAACTACTTCTTTTCGGCATCAATGCTCTTTAGAAGCTCGTCAACAAGTGCCCTAGGAAGATTACGTGCTTGATTGACGATGGACTCTATCTCCTTCTTTGGAAGCCCTCTTTTCTTCAGCTCTCTTCTCAGATTCTCAATGTCTATTTCACCAAGTCTATCCTCGAATTCTTCAACAGCGTCTTCAACGGGGGCTAGTCCCTCCACTTCCTGGAGGAATTCAGAAACAAGTTCTCTTGGAACTTTTTTCGCTTGCTCAAGAATGCTCTCTATCTCTTCCTCTGGCGTTCCCTTTATGAACAACCTGCCGCGCAGCGCCACTAATTCATCCTCAGTCATTGTATCTGGAGGCTCTGGTGCTTTCTTTACCTCACGATCATGCCTGAATCCATCTAGTAGTTCCATAGCCAATGCTCTGGGCACCGCCCTTGCTTGCTCAAGGATCGTTTCTATCTCTTGCAGGCTTGCTCCTTCTTCTCTGAGCTGCACTTTGAGCATTTCGACTTCTGACTCAGTGAGGAATGCCACGTCCTCCTTTGTTTCATGCATGTCAACAGCCTGTCCAACGCCCTTGAGCAGCATTTCTCCAACATCCTTAGGAAGTTGTCTTGCTTGTTCAATTAATGAATCAACTTCATGCGCCGGAAGTCCTCGAGCCATAAGCTGCGACCTCATCACCATGAGCTCTGATTCCGTGAGACGCTCTTCCGATGCTTTCTCAACTTCTGCCCATTCGGTAGGTTCTCTTATTCCGTAGATTTGAGAAAGGGGCCTGCTATCCGTTACTTCGCCGCCAATCAAGCTGATTCTTTTCTCACGTACTTCCTCAAGAACCTCATCAATAGTCTTTCCTCTTTCGCGGGCTATTCTAACAGCCTCTTGTGCTATTACCTCACGAGCAAATGATACCTGTTCACTAGCCTTCATTTTAGATACAGCTTGCCTGAACTCCTCAAGCTCTTCTGAGGTCATGGCGGTGAGGATTGAAAGGTCGATAATCATTTCTTCAATAACCGGAATCTCAATGGTGATGGGTTCAGCTGCTAAACCTTCAATCCCTCTGGAGAGACCAATTGGTTCACCCAGTTCATTGAACAAGTCAGATACAAGCTCATGCCTGCTCTTTATTGTCTTATCTGATTTAGGTATCTTCCCTCTTGATAGCTGCCGGAGAATAGCAGAAATCTTTCTGACCATCTTCGGGACTTTTACTATTCTCATCCAGAAAACGCCAATCAGAGCCAAGGCTATGATGAGCACTGAGCCATAGGTCATCGCATTCTGTACGAGTATGTCTGTATCAGATGGACTTACAGATATCGTGAATAGTATGCGTTGCGGTTGGAAATTCGTTTTGTTTACAGCTATATCGAAC
>JAHQWZ010000223.1 GCA_029856425.1 Candidatus Thorarchaeota archaeon | reverse complement strand
AAGGTAGCTGATGCTTGTAATAACACTCCCCAATATTCCGGAGTAGAGGAACTTCTTCAGTCCGGTGGAACTATTCAGGTCATTTGATGAGTATGGCCCGTCTTCTCTCGTACTGCCATTCACTAGTCAGTTTCCTCCACTATTCATGTATGTCCTTTGGTCCGGTAACAATGATGAATGGCTAAAAACACTCTGCAAAAATTGCTATCCCTCGACTGATGCCCAAAGGTCGATTTTCACAAGGTCAAGAGAACCTAAATCCACCTGAATATGGCTGACGGTAGTCTAGGCCCGGGAATTCTAAGGATGTTGCAAAATGTGAGGGGCGTCTCAAGACTTATAGCCTATTGAGGTGTGTTCTTGTTGGGGCTTGATATAATGGATATGTTCGATAAGACTCTTTTCGATTCTGTCAACTCCAGCATCAGGGAACAAGAACTTTTGGAGATTATCAGAGAAGAGCCTAGAATCGTAGTTGTCTATACTACAGCTTCTGCTTCTCTTGATTCTCTCAATGAGATTGAGGATCGGATTTCAAAACAGTTTCAAGAATACTCTACTATCAAACTCCTGTTCAAAAATATCGTCGTTGCTCCACATTCTCACGACAGAGTGGCGGTGAAGGTTGAGATTCGCGCGTCAACAGGTTCAAAGTTTTAGGACCTTCCTCTTCTGAAGGGTTTCTTTGATAGCGAGGCAACATCCCCCAGGATAATTTCCCGAACGGTGCTCCACAGATTATCCTTCAGCTCATCCATCGACTGCAGTATCACCCGCATACTGGTTTCGCTACATCGCTCCATAAGTTCATAAAATAGACATCGGGCATTTGTTTATTGATGAAACCAAGCATCGATAGCAACATGTCCGAGCCAACAGTTTTTCATGTTCAAAAAGGCCGCCTGGTTAGAATGAAAGACCCAGGCGCATTTGGGAGAGGCGATTGCTACCTTGTTGATGCGGGGCCAAAGATCTATCTCTGGATAGGTCCCAACTCCTCAGTTGATGAGAAGTTCCTTACAGCTGCATCAGCAGTCTTCAAAGACACAGAACGGAAGGGCCATGCTGACATCGATAGAATAGAAGGGGGTCAAGAGCCTGAAGCTTTCAAGGCGCTCTTTGATGACTTCCATTTAACCGATGAAGATACCGAGGGCATCCTCAAGAAGGTGCAATTAGAAACTCACGAGCACAAGCTCTGGAGAGTTCATCGCGAGGGTGATGATACGTATTTCGCGGAGGTTCCTGTGACCAGAGAGTCTCTAAAGAGCGATGATGTATTCCTCCTTGATGCATGGGACGACATCTACGTTTGGCGTGGGACCGAGGCAAGTGCCAGAGAGAAGTTCGATGGAACCATCCTTGCTCGACAGTACGATGCAGAACGTGTTGGAGTTCAGGAGATAGAGCTCATTGAAGAGGGACACGAACCAGACGAGTTCTGGAGATCGTTCTAAGCGCGCAACCCTCATACCAATCTATAATGACCAATTCGGGGTTCATAGAGAACCCCGCTATCTTTCATTTTGCCCAGTGCTTCGGCCGCTACATGGCTTTCTACACCAGCCTCTGTAGATATCTCATCCAGTGTCGGACCAAGTGAACTACTTCCACCTGAGTCCAGTTTCCTTAATGCACGGAGCACCTTTGTATTGAATTTGTGAATTGGACGGTCCTTTCCCCAATCACGCTCGGTCTCACTCTTCAATTGGGTGAGATCCATGAACTCCTTGAGAGCCGGTTCAAGAACACGGTCCCATGAATGCTTGATATCTGCTGTCGCTATCTTGTCTTTCCAATAAGCCCTTGCAGTGGACCGGGCGAGTCGCAATGCTCCAAGAGGTCTTCCATATGCATCCGCATCCAAGAGATGACCTCTAGCAAATGCAGAATCATCAAGTCCGAAGCTCTCCTTTAGTCCTTCCAGCTTGGAAAGGATATGCTTTGTACCAGATTCAATGCTCCGCCGTGAAACCTCAGGATTCATCATTTGGAAAGTGATAGCTGACTTCAGGATTGGGAGTCTGAATTGGGAAGGATTTGAAGTTTCAATCCAGAAATCCTCTGATGCTAGGGCAAGAGGTACATCAGGCAAGGCGGCGGTTTCTTGATTTGTGAGAGCACCTAGGGAAACCTCTATGAATCCAGAGGGGTCGTGACGTTTCACGCATAACTCCTCCATCCCTTTTCTGCCAGGCTGCCCTATGTCCATTCTCCAAATAGGTGGCGTAGATACCCTGATACCGCTGACGTTCCGGGTTTTTGGCCATCGCCCTCTGAGCGTGGGCGGCAGGATTTGGCGCATGAACCTCAAAAGGCGTCGAACCTGAGTCTTGGATGCAATCGCTTGAATTCCGGCAGTTAGGCCCCCCACACTCTCTTGAAAGGGAGGACTCGATACAAAGAGACGCGCAAAGACCTGTTTGCTTGCTTCAGCCATTCCAACATTCTCAAACAGAAGGCGAGAAAGACCCTTGAGATTCATGGGCGGGAGGATGTCTGACAGGTAGTCTACGTTTGATGGTTCAAACGAGTCTGCAAAAATGGCAGCGGGAGAGGATTTGCTTCGTTCAATGAAACTTGGCAGCGCAACATGTCTACCGGTTACCTCTATCCGTGCACCTTCGTTGGGCAGTTCAACATCTTCAGGGAATTGTACAAAGACCCCTTCAGTCAGCCAAGGACTTGGGGTCAGAAGAATCAGAGATCTTTCATGCGTATATCGTGCAAAACCATAGTAACGAAACTTCATTCCGGAGATTCGATGCTTGAACTGCTCGTGGAACTTTAGCTCCCAACTAGCCAGTTCAGATCCGAACTGCCTATTGAAGACGTCACTCGCGGCTGCGACATCTGATAGTCTGTCTTCTGATTTGTGAAGAAGGTTGTAGATGTCATCAGTGCTCATAGGTTAGCCTCCAATATCTCCCTCAGGTTTCAATCACATCAACTGTTCTGTATAGGATTTACCTTTTCTCCTCCTTCTCTCTTCGCATGTACTCGCGATAGGCATTTGGATATGCCTCAGCAAGCTCTTCAATTGTTGGAAGACGGGTGGCATACGGCGTATAGCATTCGCCTGGAGCTACCGATGAAACTTCAGAGTCGATCACGGGTTTGAGCCGCTCATTAATCTCGTATCCGATGAAATGCCTCCAACTAGACTTGGCAGCAATTGCGGTAGTGCCATTTCCCATGAATGGGTCTAGAACGAGGTCTCCAGGTTTTGAAGAGAAATCGATACATCTTCTGACTACTTCTATGGGGAGCTTCGTGCTGTTCTTGACCTCACCAACTCTATATTTTCGTTTTATAGGCCACACATCCTCAGGATAGTGTTCAATCTTGTTGAAGAAGTAGGTCCTAGAATCCATCACCAGGAGCAAAACATGATAGTGACTTGAAACAAAACGCCTCTTTGTAAATACTCCAAATGGATAGTGCCAGACAATATGATTCAGAGCTGTAAGTCCAGCCTCTCTCGCACCTCTCAAGACTGGCTCTAGGTTGGTCCACCCACTAAATATGTATACAGATCCATCAGCTTTGAGGGCCCGTGGTAACTCACTAATCCACCTTTTCGTGAAATCAGTGTAGGATCCATTCACCTCTTCATAGTCTTCAATCACCAGACGCTCATCTCTGTTGTATACACTGCTCTTCCCATCGAAATCAATGCCAAAGGGGGGATCTGCTATTACCAGATCAATTGAGCCCTCTGGAATCTTCCTCATACCTCGAATACAATCTTCATAGAATACAGTGTTTAACTCGAGGTCATCTGAAGCTCTATCAGAAGCTTCATAGAGTGCTCTAGCTTCATCTATGGTCCAGTCACAAGTAGGCTTAAAGTAGAACTCGGCGAGATTCGGTATATACCTTCTCGACCGCCGTCGGGCAGGTGCCTTTTCTTCTCCTTCTTCAGAGTGGACGGTCATAAGGGGCCTCGCTCTCTAATCATCGGCGGGCCTCTTAAAGCATGTGTCTGATTGTCGAAATGATGCGTTCTCATAATAGCTCAGACGGATCCACGCCTCTGGCTA
>JAHQWZ010000222.1 GCA_029856425.1 Candidatus Thorarchaeota archaeon | reverse complement strand
ATTCCTTTCCTCCATTGGCTGTGCTGTCCATCCAAAACAGAGCGATTCGTTTTCTCGGTCCATCAGGTGAGGGGAAGTTGGCATGTGATCCTAATGCGACCCATGCATGCACATGCTTCTCAGTAAGTGAGATCGGCTCTGGAGTGAGTCCTGGGAGGGTATAGAATCCTGGTTGTGATACAAGTATGGCACCCAGATGGTTCGAGAGAAGCCAGATGGTGCACGGGGTTTCCGACCTTGGCGGATAATGTCTGACCTCTACATGCTCCCAGTCTCCTCTGTGTTTACCACGACCAAGAGGGGGTCCAGGAAAATCGTTGTATCTATACCAGAACCAATACTTGATCTGGAACATGTCCTCATCCTGCCAGTACTCATAGTAGCATGGTGTATCTGGCTGGACTGTATTTGGGCTCGGATCATCTTTGAACTGCGTCCAGTCAGATCCATACTTGGCAAATATCTCCTCTGCATCAGATGGATAGCAGCAATGCTCTCCTTCCTTTGGATGGAAGTGCAAGATAGGCGCGTAAGCCCGGACGAAAGCCTCTGGGTCTATCCTGGGGTTGAGCATGACATCTCAGAGAATAGGGCTACTCCTTAAGGTTGTGTCGTCACTTATTCGAGCTCGCTGACATAGCGGTCCATGAAAATCTTGATCCAGCGGTAGAAGTCACCGAACATCTCTTTGACCTTTGGCAGTTCAATCCTATCCCTCAGTATCATATCGACTACGGCTTTTCTTAGGAATGGGTAGTAATGAGGTAGAGGAAACACATTCTTGGGAAACACTCTGTGATTTGTGAGGAAGATGTTGATTCGTTCCACCCAACGGGCGTTGATCATGTCCTCAGAATAGCTGCTTGGATCTTCTACTGATAGGGAGTCAAGCTCGGACAGGATTGGCGAGAATATCTCTCTCTGAACCTGGTCAAAGGGGAAGCCCTTTGCTTTGGAGGTCTTGTCCTCTGCTATCCTACGATAGAGGTCTGCAAGGTCATCAGAGCCAGGGACAGAGTATATCGCCCGTTGAAACTTGATTATTCTGGACATCTCCGATGCTAATCTTCGCTCCTTCTCAAGAACTGTGAACACATGAATGAAGTTCGTGCTGTCCCATGACTCTGCTTCAAACCAGTCCTTGTAGTTCATGATGGTCGCGCGGTAGTCCTTAGGCATCCGCAGCTCATGGGGGCTTGTAATGCTCCAGATATTGAAGAACACGAACGGCGGATAGTCTACAGCCATCTTCTGTTTTATGCGATAGCTTGGGAAGCAGTAGTTACCATCCAAAACTATCATGTCTGGATTAAAGACTCCATGTCCTTTCTGTGAGGCAAACTGCGTAGTAGACTCGGTTATCATCTCAACAGTCTGAGCAGGTGTCAACGGCTGGAATGCTCGCGAACGTACAAGATGCAGTTCCTCGGAGAGCGGAAGATAGTATGCAGTCCCTGTCTTCTCAAGGACGAAGGCGGTTTCAAAGCCGCCCCCATTACCCAGAGTGAGATGCTGCATAGCCTGAAACAGGTCCTGATTTGTGTGATTGATGTCGATGACGAGGACCTTCAATGGTGGCTTTTGCGAAAGTCCCCAGACAGCAAGGTTCAGGGAGATTGGAGTCTTTCCACTACCTCCCTTGTTGCTGGTGACAATTGCAGTCAATGGTCTTTTCATGATAGTAACCAACCCAGTACATACTCAAGTACGGTGCCCCATCCTATGTACAGAATGACATCTGTGATGATTTGAATTACAACAACGCCAAGAAATGCTGTGAGTAGTTTCTTAATGATCCCCCTAGGTGATGCGATTCGCGCGAGGTCACTCTTTGACCTCTCAAGCAAACGAATGTCAGATTTCATGTCCCTTGTGGCATCCTCAAGCTTCGCCCTCACATACCCAGCGTCTCCTGAAAGGAGCGCCTCCTCGACCAGAATCATCTCGTTTCTCCATCTGGTCATGTACTCCGTCAGCGAACCGGCGATTCGAATTCTGTTGGCCTCGACCATTGTTTCATAGCGACCAACTTCATAGACTACTACCTTGATTACGCTGGCAAGGACAACGAATGTGCCGAAACTCAGCGCGCTGCTTATGAAAAAGCCAATATTTAGGACAGGGCTGTCAGGGAAGAACTCTTGAAGGATTGAGAAACCTGCCAGTCCACTCAGCTTGTAGAGGGCGATGAAGATCAGCAATCTGACTGTGAGAGATAGTCTTGAGAGGCTCAACCTCCACCATGAGACTGTCGGAGTTCCTCCAGCACTGAATGACTTGTGGATGAACACTGAGAAGATGATCCCACCAGTGTTCAAGATGAACATGAGAGCCATGAGTAGCAGGCCAAGGCCAAAAGCCACTCTGACCCATCCAGTCACTCCCATGACACCATCGGCTACAGCCTCAAGTGCGCTCTGAAGAGCGATAAAATCCCAATCTATGATTGCCTGCTCTATCTGTTGCATGAGTTCATTGTGGGTGAGAAGGTATCCGAAAAAGAACACACCATAAAGAGCGACTGCAACAATTGACCCAACATTGACTGACATGAACAGATTTTCTATGCGGCTGTCATACGCAGTCCTGTGGGTCGTAACCATTCCCATACCCCGTGGCGTGCGGCTGCTGAAAATGTGTTAATAACTGCTATTCGAGTATATTTAAGCGAATGGTGTTGGAACTTTGAACTGTATATAAACTGCTGGTGAATTTCTCCTGCTTTTAGACATCGAGAAGCAGTGTCAGGAGACCTCGAGGTCTGATTTTCGCCTTAATGGCTCTATTCTTCTCCACTTTGATTTGCACATCTTCAATGGGAGTTTCATCAGCCCGTGCTTGTGATGCATTTTTGATTTCAAAGCCAAGAGTTATGGTGCAATCTTGCTCTGCATCTGACAAGTTCCAGAGTCTGATTGCCAGCTGATCTCCTTCCTCGCTTTGCTTGAAGGCTGAAAGCTCGATGCAGTCTGGTTCCACTGTCACATAGCTGACCTGCTTGAAACCATTAGTTGTTTCCCCTGCAGGCACGAGGAGCGAAGTCATGGGCAATAGAAACGCTTCAGACTCAGCATGGATTTTCTCAGTCCATTCTCCATCATGCGGAGTTATCGCATACTCGAGTACTTGGGGACCCTGGCACTGCCCTCCCGGTGTTTCTATGATTGGACCTGCCGCATCTCTGCGTGTCTTGAATCCAAGTTTAGAGAGCCACCCAACAGACCTTAGCACTGTTAAGGCGATTGTCCCGCCCTCCTCTTCGATGATCTCAAATTCCAATAATCCCCTAGTAGTAATGGTAAGCCCTCGTTTCTCCGAGTTCATTGACACAAATCTTCTCAGCGGATATGTTGGAGCAACTGGCTGTTTCCAACCAGTATCATCATCAAGCGGTCGGATTGGTCGCTCGATGATGTCAAAGGCAGTATCAGCTAGGACGCTCATTGCATTTGTTCCAGTGGGGAAGAGTACTCGAAGTCTGTGGTCTTCTGCAATGTTGATGAACTCAGTGGAAACATGAAGGGTTGGACTATTTGCATACATTGTAATCTCGGTCAAGAACTCGCATTGCACAGTATCCTCAGTCCTGCTCTCTCCACCAAGGTTCACACCAGCAGGCAACTCAAATGCCCCCGATATGATTAATGACCCTACCAAAGGGCCGGATTGTCCCATTTCCACGTCGAATTCCATATTTCCTGATCTTACACTCGAGTCTGTCCTTGTAGGACTATAATCATATTCATCTCCAAAATCTCCGCTGTCCTCGAACTCCAGCAATCCGATGTATTCTTCACTGTTTCTCTTGTCAGTCAACTTAATTGTCCCATTATTTGAAGCTGCCACTCGAATGAGGTTGTTCTCCATCACGTTGTCCGTGCATTTCACTTCGCCTTTAACATCCGAAGCCGATTCTGCAGTTCCAGTAGTCAATTCAAGTCGCAATGTCCCGAGGCCACCGACTTCTCCTACCTGCAAAGCTAGCGTAAGGAACTCCTCTCGGTCAGCTATAAGCCGAGCCTCATCATCCTTTCGAGTTTCAAGGGAG
>JAHQWZ010000221.1 GCA_029856425.1 Candidatus Thorarchaeota archaeon | reverse complement strand
ACCTCTAGATGGCAGTTTCACTGTTACAGGAACTCTGCTGTATCTCGGATCAGGAGATGATAACCCTCTATCAAATGAAACAGATGTGTGGGTTTTGATTACTGAATATGGGTCTATTGCTGGGCCTTGGAGTGATACTATACTATCCTCAGGACAGTTCAGTTTGACCGCCTATTCAGACGATGCAGTTGGCCAAGACACAATAACAATTAAAGCTGTAGTGGAGGGAATGGATAGTGGGGGTCAGGATCTATTATCAACACCAATCCAGAGTCCATACATCACAGATAGAGTTTTGCTCCAGTCCTATTCACCTGATGATCCTCGGGTGAATATCGGCGAAGATGTGAATCTGGATATAGCGCTCGTCTACGCCTCTGATTCCAGTCCTGTCATAGATGGGACTGTCACGATCAATTCCATCTCAGCTAGCCATGTGGGAAGTGGTGTTTGGCGAATCACAGTTTCCAGATCATCTGTGCAGCAAGTTATCTACAACACCGTTGCGTACAATGGTGGAGCGCATGGACTAACACAAGTTGATCAGAATAGCCAGACCCAGAGTATCATCTGGGACAGTCTGAATGTTGTCATTTCAAGTCCGTTTGATGAAAGAATAAACATCTATGAGAATGCATCGGGAATCGCTGTATCGGCTACATATGATTTCGACGGTACAGCATACGACGGAACACTGGTTCTAAACAACTCTATATTCTCCTATAATACTGCCCAAAGGCAAGTCTATTCGGTGCTTCTTGCTTTGGGTGATGATGCTCATGGCATTACTATGATTGGACTGAACAACACAGTTTATTGTATTTGGGACTCTCTAACTATTACAATCACAGATCCATTCGATCAAAGAGTCGATATTGGTATAAATGCCTCAGGCATCATTGTGAGTGCAATCTATGATTACGACAACTCGCCATTTGACGGCAATCTGCCATTAAATCATACTCAATTTGTCTATGGATCAGCGCAGCGCCAAGGATATCGTGTTCAGGGCATTTCTGGTGGGGCTTATGGAATCACAGCTGTATCACATGATGATGAAACATTCTGTATATGGGATGCCCTTAGAATCTCAATAACAGATCCTTCTGATCAGAGAATAGACGTGAATCAAAATGCATCGGGTGTAGCTGTCAGTGCAAGATATGAGTATGACAATTCAATTTACGATGGCACACTGCTTCTTAATGACACAGACTTTGTTTCAACGATAGCTAGGAAGAAGGGCTACACAGTTCTTAGTGCAGCTGGCGACGATAGCTATGGGATCACTTACATTCTGTCAAACGACGAAACGTGGTGCATCTGGGATCGGGTCTTTGTTCTTTCAATACAGGCTAGCGATGCTCGAGACAATGTTGGCGACTATATATGGGTGGATTCCATCCTTCGCTATGAATACGATGATTCACCAGTTGAGGATGGGTCGGTAACAATCAATGGCTTCGTCTTTCAGCACCTCTCACTAGGTCTATGGCGATATAATAGAACGCAGATGATTGCTTCGTTTCTCACATTTGATTCAGTGTCTTGTATAGGCAATATTCATGGAATCCAGAGCGTGAATCAGAACTCCCAATCGCAACTAGTTGTATGGGATAGGTTAATTGTAACCATAACAATAAGTGACAGGAGGATTGATGTTGGCTCGGCCGCATCAATCCAGGCAACTGCTGTTTATGAGTATGATAATCAACCATTCGATGGCATTTTGACATTAAACGATACTGATGATGTCCACAACAGCGTCGGCCGATGGGCCTACACTGTAGTTTCAGCATCAGACGACTCTTATGGGATATCTTCGATTGGAGTCAACGACGAAGACTATGTGATATGGGATAGACTGCGAATTCTATCATATTGGATTGACGAAGCTGATGGTCGTACAAATGTAGGTGCAACTCGGCAGGTGTATGTAACTGCAGACTACGAATATGATGGATCGGTGTTTCAAGGTGCATTTGGCACCATATTCATGAATGGCTCGGCAATGACTTGGAATCCTGCACTATTACGTTGGAACCACAGCTTCGTCTATTCTACGCCTGTTGGCTACATCTTCCAAGTATCGGCGGTTTCTGACCTTCTCTATGGATTAAGTGCTATAAGCGAACAAATGAGCCCAAGTTCTATCATATGGGACAAATTGAGCGTCGTTATTGATGCAGATTCATCGGTAGCGTATTTTGGCGAGATTGTGAGCTTCATTGTGAGCGCAACCTATCAATATGACAATGGCAGGGTCGCGGTTCTGACAGTGGAAACTCTTAGAAATAGTACACCACCTATCCTCTTTGGCAATTTTACTGACACATGGAATGGACCAGGAGATGCGGTTCGACAGTATGTTGTAGTATATGCGGGGGATGGGATTTATGGAATCACACAATTTGATACAATAATGATAGAAGTATTCTGGACAAATGCTCCGTTAGTAAAGATCGATTCAGCTCACACTAGTGAAGGCGAGCGCGTAAACATTGGTACAACCATTTCTATCTTCTTCCATTGTGTGTGGCTGGAAAATGGCAGTGACATCATTTCTGGCCTGCTATACGTTAATTCATCTGCGTACTCGATAAATCAAACGGGATGGGTGACATTCACAGATTCCAGTTCAACTGTTACTAGCAGGAAGTGGACCGTAACAGGAGTCAATGCTGATGGAGTGACAGATTTCGACATGTCTATTGCGCCACCAGAAATTATCTGGGATTCTCTTTTGGTTACAATAGATGTTGACGATGAAAGAATCAACCTCGGCGAAGAAGCAGCCCTCGATGTCGTAGCAGTATACGCCTATGATCGTGTTTCCTTTGATGGAATCTTGGCACTCAATGACACAATCTTGCGGTACTTTACTGTCGGAAGAAGAGGATACACAGTCATATCCGCTTATGGTGACACCCATGGCATTACAGTTATTGAATCAAATGAGGCCGTGAGCGTCATATGGGATGGTCTCATAGTTGATCTGTCAGTGAGCCACCATCGCGTGGGTCTGGGAGCGTCAATTACAATCCAGAGGTCCGCTGTATATGCATTCGACGGAGCTCCCTTCGACGGAAATCTGCCACTGAATGACTCTGTATTTGCGCAGTCCTTCGTTGGGAAGCGAGGATATACAGTTCGTGATGATTCCATTACAGGTGGAATTCATGGAATAGAGGTTGTCATTACCAATGATCAGACATACGTGATTTGGGACGTCCTTGAAGTCTATTGGAAACAAACTGAACGGGACCGGTGTGATTTGCAGGCTTCAGTCCAAGTGAGATTCAAGGTGCGTTACTCATTTGATGAAACGCCCTTCACAGACTCCAATGGCAGACTGTGGATCAATGATACTGAAGCGGTTTATGACCCATTAAATCAATTCTGGTTCATCTCGGTTTCGAAGGCCACTGTAGGTTCATTCAAATACATAGTCGAGGCAATTGACGATCAATCCTCAGGAGTAACCTCCCTCATAGAGAAATACAACTTCATTTCAGTGGCAGTATTTGATAGTGTTTACGTTTGGCAGGCTGGTGTGCGTGGTTGGGATACTCTTATTGAATCTGAAGTTGATAAAATTGCTCCAGAAATATTGCATGCTTTGAACACCGACAATGTCACTATTTTCTTTCAGCTTCGCTATGAGTCAGATGGAGCATACGTTGATGATCCGAATGCCGCGGTATTCATCAATGGAGAAAGGGCGACATTCAATGAGGAGAGAAGTCGTTGGGAAGTCGAGGTGATGGGATCTGATATTGGCATTAAGGAATATTGGATTGATTCCTTTGAGGACCAGTATGGATTGACTGAGGTGAACCATCGGGATTTAGTGCCTCAGGTGGAATGGGTGCCTCCTGTAATTCCTATAGAATTACTCTATCTAATTGGCGGCGGAATAGGCATTGCCGCCATTGGCGTGTTCGTTTTGAGAACAAGGAGACGAGTCACAGCACTTGAACATGCGCTTACCCCTGAGGAGCTGCTATCGCTTGAAGATGTTGGCATTTCTAGTACCATGCGGGCACAAATTGTAAACCAGCTTGAATGGTTGCGTGATCTATCAGAG
>JAHQWZ010000220.1 GCA_029856425.1 Candidatus Thorarchaeota archaeon | reverse complement strand
CGTGAATTATCCTGGATGGGAATCCTTGTTGTTCCAGAGATGCACGAGTTTCCATTGCAGCAGGTAGGGAGTTATTGAGGTCATGACTCAGAAGAAAAACGGGAGGGCGCAATTTTGCCCTTTTGACAAAGCCTTCAATGAGATTCTCTGATCCACCAGAACCAACTAGGATGTAAATCAGTCCTCTGGTGCGTCCTGGCTCTGTCTGCTGCAAAACAGCGTAATCTTCTGGCCTCAGAATCTCGACACCATCAATTCTCAACTTCTTAGTTAAACCATCTCGGAGAATCTCGGGAGTTAATGGAGAGAAGAAGGGTATGATGGTGATTGCCATGGATTGTACTAGCGAAGGAGCACCATATTAGTGTGAGGTGCGGATGCTACAAAGGGGTTCTTGCATGCGCCAAGGCATCAATCACCTCTTCATCAGGGGCATCATACCAATTCTCGTAGGCATTTGCCACTGCGAATACAAATCCTGACTCCACCCGGGGGCAAATGAAATGGTCAACTACAAGAGTAATCTTTGAGGCTGCACTGGATGACGATGTTGGAACAGCGACTGTGATGCTAGTAGGTTGCGACTCACGGACTGACTGAATGGCTGCAAGCATTGTATAGCCGGAGGCAAGTCCATCATCTACAAGGATAATATGTCGTCCATGGGGATCAAAAAGACCAGCCAAACCTGCGTATGCCTTCCGTCTATCTTCAATCTGTTTCTCAGTCCTGCTTCGAACAGCTCTGATATCATTCCCAGTGAGACCGATGCGCTGAACAAGGGCATCGTTCAGGATCATTGTACCAAGGGATGTCAGGGATCCAAATCCTGCTTCAGGATTGTTGGGTATCTGCAATTTCCTGACTATTATGACATCCAAATCAGCGTTCAACACTTTGGCTATGGGAAGTGCTACTGCCACTCCACCATTAGGGATTGCAAGGACAACAGGAGCGTTAATCCACTCAACTGTCATCAACTCTTCCGCAAGTATGTGACCTGCATGAGTGCGGTCACGGTAAGACCAGGACACCCATTCACCCCTACTAACTCATTGAGTGATGGTATCACTTAGCCGTTGCGATGACAATTGAACTATGAAGCATCATGGCGAGTTATTGATGCAGTGCGTAAGTGAGTCCCAGATCTCCTGATTGTCCGGGATCATCAATAGCAGGCGACTTATCAACTCGACAGCTTCGGGAAACGCACCTCTTCGCATGTAGAGAACCGCTAGCTGATGTATGGTGTAAGTGCTCCATGGCTTAAGCTCGAGTGACATCCGATATGCCCGTTCCGCTTCTCCACTTCGGCCCAATCCGAGGAACAGATCCCCCCATATCCTCCAAGTACAAGCAACTCCGGTGTCTATCTCCAACGACCGCTCGATAGCATCTTCAGCCGCATCGTAGTCCCCATTCATGATATAGACCAAAGCAAAGGCATTCCAGAAAGCTGGATTCTTTGGCTCTAACATCATTGAATTTAGACAATCGCGCTCAGCTGATGCCTCATCCAATTTGGCACCAACATCCCCAGTTTTTTCAATTTCTAGATGTGAACTACTTACTGACATTAGTGCATGAATCGTCTTGAGGTAGTCTGTCGACTCTCTTGTAGACTTTGCCTCTGCTTCAGACATCCCACATTCACCACTGCTTTCACTCTAGGGTCCATCGTACCCGGTTTTGGCCCACTCAAAGGCTAGCGCCCAGTCGACCTGCTTTGTAGTCGTCTGTTTGCGCCTTTTTTCAGAGGCCTTATCCTTCTTCTTTGACATCTGCAGTCTTGCTCCCATCAGTCGGTTGCCTCGCTTCGACTGACATATGGAGCATTGATATAGACGAATTTGGCATTACTGTCGAATGCATATTATCTTTATCAAAACCCCATTGTATAAACAGGAGGTATTTAGCACCCCCCTTATCGAAATGGGCTTTCTTGGAACCTTTTATTGATAATAAAGAGATATGCATTGATATTGGTGTTTTGCATCAGCGGATTATGTACAGAAATCAGGATCGAAGGTCTCTTACGATAATGATGACTATGCCAAGCCCTGCTAGCGCGACTACGCCAGCTATTATCGGTGTTAGGTCCATGATCCCAGCTGGTTGCGGGATTGCGGTGGGACTTGGAGTAGAATCAGTAGGAGGACCAGTCGCCTGTGTGGTAGAGCTAGCAGGTGGAGCGAGAGTCGTCGTATAATCAGTAGGATAGGCGAACTCATACCCGTCCACCTCGAAACCAACACCACTGATAC
Source organism: Candidatus Thorarchaeota archaeon (assembly GCA_029856425.1). GTDB lineage: Archaea > Asgardarchaeota > Thorarchaeia > Thorarchaeales > Thorarchaeaceae > SMTZ1-83. Next base: position 1,871 of record JAHQWZ010000220.1, on the reverse strand, counting down.
CAGAGGCTGATATTGGGTTTACACTTAGTCGAGCAGTATCTCCGGCCACCCACGGAGACCAGAAGTTGCGGGCATCAGAAACACGAATGTCTTCCACTACGCGGCCAGCACTATCTGTTAGGAGTGTCTGTGAACCATCATTTGTACTCAGGCTGATGAAGTGCAATCTAATCATTACTGCATCCTCGTGAAAGAACTCCCATGCAGTGGCTTTGATTACTACTGGGCCTTCTGAGTCAAAGCTAATTGATGGATTTAGTGTCACTTCAGAGGTATTGCTGGGAGCAGCTATCAAGTCCCTCGTGAAATAGACTGTGTCCTGATAGAAGGAAATCCTGAAAGCAGCTGTTATGAAACCCGAGTATAAACGCTCAAGCAACAGGTAACTGTATCTGAACTCGTTTCCGTCCAAATGAGCCATGGTGTGCCAAGATCGCCCATCAAAGAATGAAACTGAGAGTGCAGAGCGGCCTGTTGAGTCCTCGAGGTCTATCAATACATTCACAATTCGATTGTACTCATAGTCACTGATACTGAAGGCAGTCGATACTATTGGGTAATCCTGTGTGATCGTCACATTTTCGATGGTTTTTGGCGCTTCACTGAGGACCTCTACTCCCGTTGAGGTGACCAGGACAATGTCCTCTACTCTTACAGCCCATCCATCATCGAAGAAAAGATTAGGTTCCAAGGCAAGTACCTGGCCAGTTTGAAGCTCAGTTGCTCCCGCCCCTCCATATAAGGTGGGATACTCATGGACGTAGAATCCAACTCCATGCCCCCAATATGGATAGAAGTAAACACCCTCAACTCCAATGTAATCGGACAACTCATCCCTCACTATTGCATCTAGTTCCCCAATGGTGACTCCAGGCGATATTGCGGCAATTGCGGCTTCCTCTGCAGCAAGGACCGCGGAATACGCATCACGCATTTCTTGCGTCGCGCTTTCAAAGAAATAAGTCCGAGTGACGTCTGCGCTGTGGTTTTCATATTTGCAGCCCATATCAATCATAACAATGGGTTCGGTGGCCGGATCGATAACATGCTCGTGGTCGTCGTTCGGGTTTCCGTGTGGCTCCTCGAGCTCTGGGCCAGACATTGTAAGCGTAGCAAAAGCAAGAGGACCATCGGCCCCCTCTGCACGCATAATCGCCTCGAGATGTTTTGATACATCCCACTGAGTGATTGGTTCGTTATATGCACGTCTTAGCATGTTTCTAGCCTCTCTCTGAGCAATAGAGGTGATTTCTGCAGCGGCACCAGCTCGTTCTGCGATTGCTCCGATTTGCGCCTCAATGGGAACACCCCGAGGCGCATCTGTGCATTGAGAGGCGATTGACCCTGACAGTGCAGGAAGGAGAAGTACAGCAAGTACCCAGACAAAAACAGCCTGCTTCTTCAGAGTTACGCACCAGGACTGGGAAGATGAGTAAGCTTGTAATGAATAATACTGATTGAGCAGTGAAGCCTTAGCATTCAGAAGGAGTTTGGAATTCCATAATCCATCTAAAATAAGAGAAGGTACGCCGAACAACTGAATATACCTATTGTTAAAGGAGTAATCGATTGTGAGCAAAGATGTTGCATGGAAATGGATCTCGGACAATGAATCAAAGCTTATCGATGTGAGCGGCAAGATATGGGAGTTTGCAGAGCTCGGACTACTGGAATTCAAGTCCTCTGAGCTGGTTGCGAAGACTCTGGAAGAATTCGGATTTGCCGTAGAACGCGGAGTAGCGGATATGCCAACCGCGATTGTAGCGACTTATGGTTCAGGTTCCCCGGTCATTGGAGTAATGGGAGAATATGATGCACTCCCAGGATTGTCTCAGAAGGCGGTGGCTCATCAAGAGCCTTTAACTGAAGGA
>JAHQWZ010000219.1 GCA_029856425.1 Candidatus Thorarchaeota archaeon | reverse complement strand
CCTGCAGCTATTCTCAGACTACGTAGAGTCCACCTACATCCTCCTACTCATGACGCTTTCACTGAACCAGAATACCTTGGCCCTATTATTCATGTTCTCACCCATCCTATTTCTCTTCTTCAGAAAGAACATCCCTGAAAAGATATTGGCAATCTCTGGCGGAATTATGATTGCCTGCAGAGTTATTGAACCTCTATTCGATACAACACCTAGAATGATTCTCTCAGGACTCGGCGTGGGCTGCTTCCTGATCTTATTCCCAGCTATTCTACTGACAATAAAACCGGAGGCGAAAAATGAACGCGCACTCACCTTTGGAAAAGGTCTATCATTAGCAATAGCTGCATCGGTTTTGCTCAGGACTCTAAATTATACAATCGATCTCTCCACATATGGCTGGGGTCAAGCAATTGGCTGGATACTAGCAGTGATAGGGATAGTCATGTTGATAGGATTCACACAAGTCTTGCAGAACAAGAAAAGAGGAGAGCGCACCACTGTTAGTGAGGACATTCAAAAGACTCAGAAGCCAATCAGGAAGAGGCGTCTCACAGGAATCACTTTTGGCCTTACAAGCATTCTCTTCTTTGTCAGCTTCGCATTCAGTAGTCCTGTGGTTATCTCAAGGTGGACTGAGAGCAACTACATCGCTGTCGTGACAGGTGTAGCATTAATGACGACGATATTCTCCCTTATCATGCTATATCAGCCCCAGTATATTACTAGTTTGAAGATGCAAGTCATTTGGATTTGGAACCTTCTCTTCGTGGTGCTATTTGTCACGACAGTCTTAGTCAACCAGATACCCTTTCCTGATGTCCTAAACGCCTATCCAATCGAGGCTCCGCCTACAACAGTGATTCAGCAAATACCACTATACCTGATGATAGCAACATTCCCAATCATTCTGATTGACTTCATCCTGCTTTCCCACCAGCTTGCCAGACTCGAGCTAATACCTGCCTCTCGAGCAGTGGGGATCAGTTTCACCCTGGGTGGAGGAATGTTGATGCTAGTGCTGCTCTTCACTTTGATTCTCACATCTGTTTGGGGCTTTGTCCCAGTAATTGGAACAATGCTCCGCGATTTATTCTGGTTCATATGGCTGATAGCAGGCCTAGTGCTATTGGTCGCAGTTCTCTTCGCCAAGGATAGTCTGCCAACGTTTGTGAAGCCTAGCAGACTCACCAGACTCGAAACCATCATTGCAGGAGTTGTAGTCATCATGTTGCTAGGCACTCTAATCGGAGCAGCTGTGTTCGAGGCGACTCCAATAGTAACATCCGGAGATCCCACTTCTGCGAGAATACTCACTTACAATCTCCAACAGGGTGTGAGCGACGCCCAGATAAAGAACTACGACGGACAACTCGAACTCATCAGAGATATTGATGCAGATATAATTGGCTTGCAGGAAACAAGTAAGATTGCAGGGAATAGCGATGTTGTTAGATACATTGCCAACAAACTGAACCTCTATTCCTATTTTGGTCCAAAAGGAGTCACCGGAACCACTGGAGTTGCACTTCTATCAAAATATCCTATTGAGAATCCAAGAACAATCTATCATTATAGTGAGAATGTTGATCAAAAACAGACAGCAACTATAGAGGCCGAGATCACAATTGGATCCCGGACTTTCACCGTCTATGTGACTCATACATATGGCAGAACATCAGCCAAAGTCATACTACAGAATGATGTGCTGACTGAGTCAAGTGGCAAGACCAACGTGATTTTCATGGGCGACTTTAATTTCAGACCCAATAGTGAACCATATAACATCACCACAGCTGTCCTAGATGACTCATGGTGGGTAAGGTGGCCAACAGGAGTTAACAGCCAGGGAGAGAATAACACTCGTAGAATAGACCTTATCTTCGTTTCACCAGGAACGTCAGTTACAAACTGTGAGTACATTACTGACCCGCAATCGGATCATCCAGCCTATTGGGCAAACATACAGTGGTAATCATTAAGACTAGGAAAAGAGAAATCGTGGAGCCCAATGGGCTCCTGCATATAATTAGAAATCGTCCACTTCCGAGACGGACTTTCTCACACCAACACATAACGAGCCATAGTTTGTCAGTTTCCATTGACCATGTTTGTTCCTTTGGACAGTTACTGGTCTGGTAGAGTCGGCACCACCACTATGTATGAAGATTTTGCGTGTCTTATCATCCACTTCCTGGTCTCTTGTCACTGTCATTGTCAGATTGTTCTTATCAAACTTGTAATCCTTTTGCCAGTCTGCCCCTACATATGAACGTGCAATATTCTTGTCCTCCTGGAACTGACCAATGTAGTAGCTAGCACTCTTACCAAGTTTGAGGCCAGAGGGCGAACTGCTTGACTCTATGCAGTCTCTCTTTGACACAACCACAGTCATCATTGCATCAGCAAGTTTAGGATCCTTCTCAATGTTCAGCGCTGCGATTAAATAGTATATTATGGAATTGTACGGATCGCTCGCGTCCTTCTCCCAAGCGGCCTTAAATTTGTTGAAATTCGTGGTCATCGATTTTGTGACTTTTTTGCCCATTGCGGCTCACCGCACTCAGGTTACAATGCAGAAAGAAAAGCATTCGGGTGATGTGCCTATTGCGGGTATGCTTCACGAAACCATGATACTACTAGCTCGCACGTCATTGCGTAGTGCTCAGGATTCGACAAGTTATGATCAGCCCCTTCAACAACTGCGAACTCTTTTGGTCTCTTTGCCTCATCATAGAGCCGACGTACTCCATCAACCGGGATTCCCTTATCAGCTCCTCCAGTTACAATAAATATAGGTCGGGGAGATAATCGATTGACCTCGTTAATAGGGTTGTAGATTCTGCTGTCCTTGATCATCTTCTCTAACATTGCTTTTTGGGTGGCAGGTTCAGCGAGACCATGCATCTCTTTGGGCGACACCTGCAGAATCTCAGCCACAGCAGACCTAATCATGGGAGACTCTGCAAACCAGAGTGTATCATAAACAGGAGCCCTCACGCAGACAACCTTCGTGCGTTTGTCACGGACTGCTGAACAAATGGCAACGGCGCCACCATAGCTTGCACCATATACACCACTCCAATCGTCAATAGTGAATTTAGAGTCCAGTAGATGCGTCACTGCGTTTCGGGCGTCTTGAATCTCACCTTCCAGACTGAACAAACCCTCGCTTCTTCTGAATCCACGAAAATCGAATGCCAAAACGGCATATCCAGACTCAGCAAGCCGTGATGCTACTCCACTCACTTGATCAGCCCCACCAGGCAATCCATGAAATTTGCAGATACCTGGAAAAGGTCCATCCCTATCTGGAATGACAAAATCTCCTTTGATGAGCTGACCCTCTGATTCAAACTGAGTGGGCACTATCTTGACATCTGTCATCGCTCTAGTGTTGGGCAATGCAAAATTACCTTCTCCTGAGGCGAAAGATGACCAGAAAGATTCCTAGGAGGACTATTACAGCGGCAATCATGATTGTCGCGAGTTCATACCCCGAGGGAGGAGGCGTTGTCGTTCCATCAGTTGTTGTTGGAGTCGTTGTAGACGGTTCCGTGACAGTTATTGTGTCCTCTATAGTTCCGACCTGAGAACATTCAGCCCAGACTCTAAGAATATCTCCATCGACCGCTGCAATATTGAAGGTATCACTAGCTGATGTGGTGCTCTCTTGGCTTGTATATAACCTAGAATCCACTTTGACGTCATTCTTGTAGACAGTCATGTTCTGGATATAATGTGAGTTGGGATCTGTCACAGTGTGAGATATAGTGACACTAAGTGTCTGAGTATCCCAGTTGTATCCCAAAGTCATGGACGAAGGAGTATGTGCAACAACAGGTCGTGGACTCAACACAATCAATAGAATAGCACCAATAGCAAAACAACAGGATGCCATTCTGAGTGCTTTATTGTTAGGTATCTTCATCAACCTCCGCTTCATTTACAATGAGACTGAAAATAATAATATTTTGAATCAAATGTGAGTTGAGGATATTACAAAATTTGATAGTGCATCCTTAAGTGGAAGAGGGGTAAATGTCAATTGGCTTGGGATTTCAAAATGGCTGCTCAAGACAACTCTCGAAAATATGATTGGAAGATTCATCCTCAAGCTGAGGCGTTTCTTGAGTTGAGAATATCC
>JAHQWZ010000218.1 GCA_029856425.1 Candidatus Thorarchaeota archaeon | reverse complement strand
TCAATGAGAGATCGTTGGCAATTGTTGTTGCAAGAGGGGGAATTGAGGAAAGGATGAGACCGAACGCAAAATACACGAGCCATGCTAAGGCAAGGATGACCCATCTATAGGGGTCTCTTTGAATCAACATATCCTTCTCCATGTGCATGACACCATCTGACTGATTTACCGAATGAATATGTTCAGTGTAAAAAATGTGGTCCTGATTGACGATATATCAGGAGGCTTTACATCACCGCTTCTTCCTCTATTGCATGTCTTGCGGGAGCTTGCAGAGCGGACGCAAAGGAAATTCCACTCAGGCATCGTTCACCTTAACCCGCTAGCAGCACTAGCTTACCTGGAGCATGGACTGGGACTGTCTAAGAAATTACTGCGCAATTCCAGCATCTTGCTAACATGGACTTCCCTCACTTCTAGGTCTTGTTCCCTTACAAGCGGGAGCACGAAGCAAATGAGCTGTTTGCAGACAAAGTCATTCCGAATGTGTAACTAGATGGGATAATTTACCTTGAACTTCAAGTGTTAGGAATATCCAGATCCATAGAATTGCAGTCATCGCAGTGAGAATCTCAGGGATAGCCATACCAGACCATGGGAGGACACCGTTGAGAGTGCCCCACCAAATGTAGACAGAGAAGAAGGGCAGCAGCAGCGATATCACACAAAACCACCACAAGTGGCGATATCTGAGCCAAGAGAGGCCAACGAACCACATGGCAAATGGAAATGTTATGAAGAGGCCTACTGAAACCGTGAAATGAATCGGATTGAAGTTCTCAGAGAATATTCCTATTGCTGTTAGAAAGCCAGCCGCAATAAGAAAGGGAAGCATTGCAATTCTGGTAGGCCAATCATTGATCTGCTTTAGGAATCCAAGAGTGATAATGATTAACAGAACACCGGTTGTTGCTAGACCTGCATTGAAGATAATAGCCCTAACGAGTGGATTGGGGCCAATATCAGTTCTGGTATAGTGTCCAAGGTCACTGAGAGCATTTGTAACCCAGTCAAAGCTCGGGGAAATTGCAACGGCCAATACGATGCAGACAAGAGCTATTAGTGGTGCTATAAAGCCAACCAATGCTGCTCTTGGCAAACCTCGAATCTTCTCAATGATTGACATGGTATTTCCGCATTACTGGTGGTATATAGATACATTTGTTACTTCATTATGAGCTTCAGATTGAAAACGACTCACCTTCCTTTAGATGCTTGAATTCTACGTCAGTCTCTTTCTCTACCTGCTTCTTGAAATCATCGACGCTCTTATCCCACGTATGCATAGGCACAACAATCTTGGGCTTTATGATGCGTGTTGCCTCTGCAGCGTCTCTATTGTCCATAGTATAAGTGTCCCCACAGGGAAGAAGTGCAACATCAATGGATTCCAACTCCTTCATCTCAGGAATCACATCTGTATCACCAGCGAAGTAGATCGTCTTGTCTTCTGCATTGATGAGATAACCAACACCAAATCCCTTGGGATGGTAAGGATTACCAGGTGATCGAAACCGCTTAACATTGTATGCATGAACAGCTTTGATTGTGATTCCCTGTACTGTGGTTTCTTCGCCTGGCGTGAGTGATGTAATTTCGGAGCCTATCTTCTCAGAACAGTCTGCGGGAGCGATGACCGTTGTTTCAGAATTTCGGACCTCATTGATTGCCTCAGGAAAGCAGTGGTCATTATGTGAATGAGTTGCCAGCACTAACGTTGCAGGATCTAATGCATCAGGGACTCGCTCCCTCAGTTGCTTGGAGCGATAAAGGTCGACATAGATGACTTTCTCATCAACATTAATCTGGAAACTTGAGTGTCCTAGCCAACGAATAGATATTGTCATAATAATCATGTAAATAGGGTAACCTCTTGTCATAAATCTGATTGTCTAAGTTGCCTTTTTGCTGAGTGTGACAGATATGAAACTCGCGGCCGTTGCAGATGTACATAGCCCAAAATACCTCGAAGAGTTCAGGAAATCACTCAAACTTGTTGACCCACCAGACATGCTGCTGCTCGCTGGGGACATGGTGAATTTCGGCAGAGCAATACAGTACACGAAAATCATTCAGGCAATTGATTCATCCATAGGAGATTCCGTTCCAATTGCAGCGTGTTTTGGAAACGAGGAATTCGAAGATTCCAGACCAGAAATACTAAGTCTAGCTGAAGGAAGAATCAAATTTCTTGACGGGGATTCTGCGGTATTTGAAATCGCAAAGTCCAAAATAGGAGTAGTTGGCGCTCCGGCACCCAAGGATTTCAGAGGTAGCACACCAAATCCCAATAGTAAGGGGCTCAGAGAGACTTACGAATCACGTGCTAAACATTTGAGTGGCCTTGTGAAGGAAATTGCCTCTGAAGTTGATCATACACTTCTCTTGATGCACTATAGCCCACTATTAGAGCGTCTGAATGATAATGACGTCAATGAGTATTCCTGGTGGATTTCGAAGACAATCGAGGATGTGCATCCGGACATCGTGATTCATGGGCATCTGCATAGAGCCAGCAAAACTGAGGTAATGATTGGAAAGACAAAAATCATCAATGTGGCATTTCCAGCTGTCGGGAAGATAACCGAGATTTACCTCTAGTTGTCAGAATATCTTCGGCTCTTCCCATTCGCCAAACACATCTCGCCATATGTCACATATTTCTCCGACACTAGCATAGGCCCTGACTGCATTAACAACATGCGGGACTACATTCTCTGTACCTTCAGATGCCTTTCGCAGTCCGTCTAAGGCATCCTGTACCTTCTTGTTGTCACGATCTTTGCGCGTCTTGTTGAGTCGCTCTATCTGTCTTCTCTCAACCTCTGGGTCAATCTTGAGTACAGGTATTGTGATTTCCTCATCCTCGAGAATGAAGTCATTCACTCCAACAATAGTTCGCTTCTTGGTCTCAATCTCTCGTTCGTAGCGGTATGCCGCATCTGAGATCTCTTTCTGGAAGAAGCCCTTCTCTATGGCAGGTATGACGCCGCCCAAAGAGTCAACATGATCGAAATACTTGTAGGCTTCCTCCTCCAACTCGTTTGTCAAAGCCTCAACATAATACGAGCCAGCCAGTGGGTCAATTGTGTTTGGAACGCCGCTCTCATGAGCAAGAACCTGCTGAGTCCTTAGTGCTATCATAACTGCATCCTCAGTGGGAAGAGCCAGAGCCTCATCCATTGAGTTCGTGTGTAGAGACTGTGTGCCCCCCATAACTGCTGCCAGAGCTTGATACGCTGTGCGAACAACATTCACCACTGGCTGCTGGGCAGTCAGTGAACAACCAGCGGTCTGAGTATGGAATCGAAGCCATAGAGACCTCTCCTTCTTTGCGCCAAATCTCTCTTTCATCTCACGGGCCCAGATTCTACGGGCAGCTCGATACTTTGCAACCTCCTCAAAGATGTCATTGTGAGCATTGAAAAAGAATGAGAGACGCGGAGCGAACACGTCTACATCAAGACCTCTCTCTTTCCCTGCTTTCACATACTCCATTCCATTGAGGAGGGTAAATGCCAATTCCTGAGCTGCTGTGGAACCGGCCTCTCTGATATGATAGCCAGAGATGCTTATTGTGTTCCAACGTGGGATATTTTTGGCACAGTACTCCATGATGTCTACAACTATGCGGAGTGATGGCTTGGGTGCATAGATCCAGCTCTTTTGCGCCATGTACTCCTTCAGAAGGTCGTTCTGAATAGTTCCGCCTATCTGATGAGAACTCACACCTTGCTTCTCTGCGGCAACCATATACATTGAGAGTAGCACACTGGCCGGGCCGTTGATAGTCATCGAAGTCGTGACCTTATCAAGTGGAATTCCATCAAAAAGAATCTCCATATCTTTGAGAGTATCAACAGCAACTCCCAGCTTACCAACCTCGCCAAAAGAGAACTCGTGATCAGAATCATGACCGTATATCGTTGGGAGATGGAATGCAACGCTGAGCCCGGTCTGACCAATCTTGAGCAAATACTTGAAACGTTCATTGGTTTCTTCTGCTGATCCCATCCCTGCAAACTGACGCATAGTCCAGAACTTGCCACGATAGAGTGTGGGCTGAACACCTCGTGTATAGGGATATTCACTTGGAAATCCTAGGTCCCGCATGTAATCCAACTTGGGAACATCAAGGGGAGTGTAAATCCTTC
>JAHQWZ010000217.1 GCA_029856425.1 Candidatus Thorarchaeota archaeon | reverse complement strand
ATCATATCTACTATTGCACCAGTGATAATCCGGTTCAAAGCAACACCACCTGAGAATCCTATGTGATTAATACCTTCGTCATCAGCAATTCTACATGCCATTTCTGCAAGGGCTTGGCCAATATGTCGCTGAGCAGCATATGCAATCTTATGGGTTGAATTTCCCTTTCCTTTCATTTCTAGAATCTGACTAATGGAATCTATTGGATTCAACTCAATTATATCACCACTTGAAACAAAGGTTGAAGCAATACTCAATTCAGATTCAATAGCATGAGCCTCGAGTTTCATCGGACATTCTGCGTCATACGAATTTTCAGAACAAATGCCCAATGCTACTGTGACAGCATCAAGAAATCTACCAACACTAGTACTCCGAAGAACATTGATGCCTTGGGTCATTGATTGCAAAAGGACTGACAATGTTTCCTGATCTAAATTCATTCCTAATGCGATAGGCCGCTCTGATATAATTGGAAAGAAGCTTTCTGATTCAAGTCTATTACCTATGATTCCTATTAGAGATCGTGCAGCATATTTAGCAGAGAGATCTCCCCCAGGGAATGGACTATGCTGCAATCCACCCTTTCTCACATATTCTGCCGCATTTCCAACTAGAATATCACCACCCCAACCTTCACCATTAGGAGAATAACCATAGCCATCAGATGTAATACAAACAATACGCGTATCAAAAGGCATATTGTGGTCTGCAAGCAATCCTGCGAGATGGGCATGGTGATGTTGTACACGAAACAATGGAACATTCATTTCAGAAGAGAGCGTTTCGGCAAGCTCTGTGCTTAGAAACTCTGGGTGTAAGTCACATGCGATTCCATCAACTTCAGTTACACCCAGCAACGTCCTCATATGATGAATTGCATCTCTTAGAAAGTCCATGGACTCAACACGGTCAGTATCACCAATATGTTGAGTCATGTATATCTTCTTGGACTTAAGAACCGCACCAGTCGATTTCTCTTCGGGTCCAACTGCAATAACCTTCAGTGAAGGATGAATATAGTCTGTGGCCAAAGGTTCGGGTACATAGCCTCTGGCACGTCGAATGAAAACCGGATTTTCATTACCAACAAACTTGATCACTGAATCATCTGATCTCTGGTGAATCCGGCGGTTGTGAATCAAGAAGTAGTCCGCCACTCCACTCAACTCAGAAATAATCACTGATGGCTCAATATACATTGGCACACCTGTAGGATTCGCACTTGTCATTACCAAAGCTTCTTCGTTGAGCTTATTGAATAGAAGATGATGAAGAGGTGCATACGGCAACATAACACCCAAGGTGTCTAAGCCTGGAGATATTTCCTCAAGCGATTCTTGAGGAATGGTCGAACCAATACGTTTCTTGACTAAGACAATAGGTCTTCGCCAAGTCTTCATAAGATGTATTTCATTTTCAGTAGGAACACTGAATCCAATTAGTGTATCAACGTCTTTAGTCATGATAGCGAAGGGCCGCTGAAATCTATTCTTTCTCTCTCTTAGAGTCCTAATTGGCTTACAGTCAGAGGTCTTTGTCACAAGATGCGTTCCACCTATACCATGAAGTGCTAGAACCGCATTCTCTTCTAGTAGATTTACAGTACGGAAAATACAATCAGTTTCTTGGAAAAGCTCTCCATTTGCATCATATAATCGGTATCGTGGTCCGCAGCTTTGGCATGCTGTTGTCTGAGCATGATATCTCCGATCCATAGGACTTGTATAACCTGTATTACAAACATTACATAGCGGAAAGTCTATCATTGTAGTATTGGGGCGGTCATAGGGAAGACTGGTGATGGTCGAGTATCTAGGGCCACACGCAGCACATGAAGTGAATGGATATTGATACCATCGTGAATCAGGACTTTTCAGGTCCCGAACACAATCATCACAAATGGCAATATCTGGAGGTATCTCCGGTGCAGATTTGTCGCTTATTTCTGTCAATGAGCTTCTTATTGAAAATGAGTCAAAAGAATCGGTTGTTGACCGCCATTCAACACTGACCGATTCAATACGAGAGATTGATGGAGGACTTGAACGAAGCTGCCTAATTAATTCCTCAATTCTAGGACGATTTCCTTCGACGACTATTTCCACACCTGCATCTCCCAGATTGAGTACATAACCTACCAATGACAGCTTGTTCGCAACTCGATAAATAAAGGGCCTGAATCCAACACCCTGGACAATACCGGTTACATGGATCTCAGCTCTATGTTTCAAACCAAACAGTCCTCACTATGCGGACCTCTACCAGTCTGAGATATTAATCCAATGAAGTAGCATATTTGATGTACCCTGATACATTATATGACCTCTTAAGGATTCAATCGCCATAGAATCCTGAATTGACGTGCGCGCTCCAGGTGATAATACTCGATCTCTACTGTTCGAGCCCGAAACTACCCCTTCGATTTTAGCGACTATTCCGTCCTGCTTCAGGAGTATTCTCTTAGAATCCGTAGAGAAGTTGAAGAAGCAGCAGAAATCCATTCTGATCTCTAGCAATAGTCTTGCGAATAGATTCATCCTTGAGAGATGGGGAATTCGACCATCACAGAGGAAACGATATCGGAACTTGTTTACACAAATACGGAAGCAGTGTCGTGCCATATTCCAGCATTACCTCACACGGGGTAGAATTGAGTGGACCACGAATAACAGGAACTACGTATTTGGTGTTTTCAAGTTTGATGAGATTCGTGGTAACTTGATTCTTGGATTTGTACTAACCCCTCCTGAATCAGAATGGAAACTACATCTAAGGTAGACTTCTACTATTAATTGGTGTATTACAGGAGTATTACAAGCTCTCTTCGGGAAGGTTTATGATTTCCGTTGTATACAAAGTTGTATCCATACAGACACACATGGTCAAGGTCCGGAAGGGGTGTTATGAAGCCTCTTTTTGTGATTTCCGAATTTATGAGGTTATTACATATGAGTCAAAAAAGATCCATTGCGAAACTGAAACGACTTACAGATGGAGCGCAAAGAGTCTTACAAGAACCTATCATGAAGGCACTACTCCAAAATTCTACACTTACTAGGGTTCAGCTGGAAACACTTTTGATAGATCTCGTTCTTGAAGATGAGCTCGGTAGCCACATACCATACGACGAAAAAGCAGCTTTCAGATTGAAAGGGAAGAAGAGAAGAACAAGTGGTGTTTCACGAGGTGCGTTCAATAGGACTCTAGGACAAGCCCGAAGAAATGTGACACGTTGTCTATGCACGATGCTACTTCTTGCTTATCTAGGCCTATTTGATTTTACGCTCTTTAGACCATTCGAAGAGGTGGCTACAAGGATTGGCGACTATAGAAGAATTCGTGATGTTCTCGCAGGAAAAACGGATCTATCCGATGAGGAATTAGAAAGCTATAGCACAGCCGAACGAACAATCCTCTCAGCATTGGAGGAACTTACTTCATCTACAGTACTCAAGTCTGAGCTGTCCAAACGCAAGTCTGAACCTGAAGCATAGAAAAGAAACGGCACGAGCATGTCGTATCAGCGGCAAGTCAGTCAGATTTCCCAGCACGGAACTCATGCCGCTATTGGATCTTCTTGAAGGTACTTTTACTTGAGGAGATAGAGATGCCAACAACGGGTGTTTGAGGGTGCCAAAGGATGGAAATCCTATAGCACTAGTCTGCCATTATTGACACGACATGCTCATACATTACAGTGTCAAAAGTATACATAGTTCTAATCTTAGAACAGACTCATTTATCTATCAAAATACAATTTTCGCGCATTTTCTAAAATTGTATTACAATAGATACAAACATTACATGACAGCTTGACAAAGTCTTATCACTCACAGTAGTGAATCTAGTCTTGTTGCAGGAGTCGGACCGAGTTTGTCAGATGATAGAGATGACAAGTGGTTCCTTAGAGCTAGTCGAGAGCTTGCTGAGAAGGCAGAAATGGAACGCACATTACATGACATTGCTAATGCTATCGGTGAGAGAAGATCTAGAGACCTACTCGATATAGTTGCAGCTGTAGAACAAAAGGAAGGTTGGAGTGCAATACTAGACTATCTCGTTACGGTGGCCAACAATACTTACTCCACTCCAGCCAGCTTTGGAAAACGAGAAACTTCAATTGAAACCCTAAAGTATCGTGAAATGATATTCAGTCTTTTATCTTGCGAGGGACTTGAACCAGTGA
>JAHQWZ010000216.1 GCA_029856425.1 Candidatus Thorarchaeota archaeon | reverse complement strand
AGAGAACATGTGCAACAAGAGGCAAGAATCCACTATGTAATAGAGAAGGGCGGAATGCAACCCAACGTTGTACCAGATTACGCGAGAAGTTGGTATTACATCAGGGCTCCCGAGATGAGTCAAGTCGATGAAATGATTACGTGGATTATGGATATTGCGAAGGGAGCGGACTTGATGGCTCGGACAAATCATGTAGCAGAAGTTGTTGAGGGATGCACCAACGTGATTCCAAACAGAAGTCTGAGTGATATTGTTATAGGAAACATGAGAGAAATAGGAACACCTGAGTATACGAAACAGGAGATGGATTTCCTCAAGAAGATGGAGGAATCAATCACAAAAGAGGCTAAGATTGAGCTCCTTCGAAAGACCAAACGTCCTGATTGGGAGAAATTTGTTGATGTCCTCATTGATAGGACAATTCCTGACCCATGGGATGAAGGCATCGTCTGGCCTGGTTCAACAGACGTGGGTGATGTGAGCTGGATCGCTCCAACAATGGAATTCGGGACTGCAACAGGTCTCATTGGAGACCCTGGACACTCTTGGCAGACGGTTGCTGTTTGTGGGATGAGTATTAGCCATAAATCAATGCTTTTTGCCGCTAAGACAATTGCTGGCTCAGCTTTGGATTTACTCACAAAACCCGAGCAATTGAAGGCAGTCAAGGATGAGTTTAGGAGGCGACTGATGGGGCGTAGGTACAAATCACCTATCCCTGATGGTGTAAAGCCTCCACATGACATTGCAAGAGAGGCCGCAAAAGCAACACGAAAGTGAAGCTCACTTATGAATCTGAATACAGGAAGCGATATGGAATGAAGATGGTTGACGTTGATAGCGAGGCAAAAAAGAAGAGCAAAGCCCACTACTCATCTGCAGTGGTCCATAATGGCATTGTATATGTGTCAGGACAGCTCCCCATGGACCCAGAAAAGGGAGCGCCTGTTGAGGGGGGAATTGAAGAACAGGCAAGAGCCGCATTGCAGAGCTTATCCGAGGTTTTAGAAACTGCAGGCAGTTCAAAGGAGAGAGTGCTGCGGACAACTGCATACATTCCTGATGTGACACTATGGGGCAGAGTGAATGAGGTCTATGCAGAGTTCTTCGGAGACCACAAACCTGCACGAACCATTGTGCCCACCACCGAGTTGCATTATGGATGCCTCATAGAAATAGATGCCGTTGCGATTGCTGGCGACACTAGCGAAAAGGACCAATAGTGCAATTATAGGCTAGACAAAAATGTGGATTGCCCTGTGCAATGACACTCAAGGTATGAGATATGCACAGGGACTTTATGCTAAACGGGTTCCAGATGAAATAGATTCGCGGTCATTCCTTAAATTTCGTATCTATATATGAGCGCAGCCGCCTATTGGAATCAATCCGCGGTGTCAACGCGATATAGTCACGAATTGGAAAATTGAAATAAGTATGCCCAGTATCCAATATATCTGCAAAAGCAGATGTGTACCATCGTAGTTCATTCTTGTTCATTTCACGTCTAACTTTGCGCTTCCGTTTCTGTGCTTCTCGAGCTGACATTTTTCCATTTTCCTCCTCGAGGATAGCACACTTGACAGCATATCGCCCCTGGCGTGTTACCGTCAATAGAGTCCTCTTCCCCGAGAGGACTGCAATCAGAAGAAGTCGACAACACGAGGAAGAGGATACTTGCATTAGTTCGCACTAATAAAGTGGAACCAATACGGGTGTGTGATATTTCCTCGTGGCATTTCTGTCAGCAGAGCATCTACTAGTTTGCATTTAAGGATTGAGCTTGGCGTATTGACTAATGTCTGAGCTGAATAAGGTTCACCGAGCAATTTCCTTGATCTTCACCAATGTTTCAGAGATAGGCATCTCCCAACTCTCGGTTTCTAGGTTGAATGCAGAGAGAAGATGAACGTACCCCTTACTCCTGCCTTTCAGCACCATTTGAATGAAGAAATCATCAGTGTATTTTCTGAAGAAGTTCATTCTCTGAAGGAAATTATTGGTTTCACTCGAAGGCATCATCACCCACAAATTGTAGGTTGACCTGTTCTCCATCGCAAAATTGATCTCAAAGGGCAACTTGTGGAATCCGCATAGAATCTTCTTTGCGTAATCACGGGACTTGAAGAATATTGACACGGAAATATAATCCTTGTAGGGCGAGAATGAAGGCTTGACACCCCTGATAACCCCAGTGTCCTCGAGCCTCTTGACTCGTTTATGAACCTGAGTCAATGACATTTCGGGGTCGAGGGCTTCGCCAACCTCTTTCAATGTACTGGCAGGATTCTCTACCATGTGTTTGATGATCTGGATGTCTGTATAGTCAAACGGTTCTGCTTTTGGAAATTCCTCGAGACCAAGTTCAATCTCACAGTCGCTACTCATTACGGTCTCGATGTCCCTTGACCACTTATCCCAAGTCCAATCACTATCAGGGAGAAGGGGCTCCAGTTCAGCTGGCTTACGAGTGTAGTCGACCATGTCAAGCAAGAAGAAGTCCCTCACAAGTCCGCGATCCACCATCTCTTCAGCAAGCTGGAGGACCATACGCGGTGTGACGAGAGGATACATCGCGTATACCATGAAACCATCAAATTTGCCGTATGTAGGTGCATAATAGTAGAAGAACTGTGTTTCATCCAATAGCTGAGTTAATTGTTCTTCTTTCGCAGGATTGCTCTGCAGCAAAAGCAAATTCTCACCAAGTCCAAGCTTCCTCTCATATGTCTGGAGCTTGGGTGGGCAGAGTAGGCCTTTCTCCTTTAGCTTCCTCAGACGATATCGAACGGTTCTATCTGGAATATCAAGCTGGTCGCTTAACTCACGAGTTGAAACCTTCTTCTTATGTTCAACAAGGGCTTTCAGAATTCGCACATCAGTATCATCAAGGTTAGCGTCGATTTTCATAGGTCCTCAACTCAAGACATGTCTCCCAGACATGAAAGAATTACTGGCAAGCCTACTTAAAAGGTATGCTACCGGTAATTCACTCAATGCATTATGATGGGCAATCATATATTAATCTTGCTTTGGGCAATAAACTTATATATAAATTGCCATATTTTCGGTATATTGATTACAAATGGCAGCGATTGTTCCTCAAAAATGCCAACAATTACTAAATAAGGCAAATAGTGAAGGATTCTTTGCTGGTACAGAAGTATCGGCCAAGTTTTCGGCCCGGCATATGAAGACCACTTCCTCCTCAAAATCAGGTGCCAAGGTATTCGCCGGGAAAGGGAGAATTGCTGCCATTGTAACACATTGAGTATAGAGTGTGATAATAATGCAAGAAATCAAAACAATTCAAACCTTCAGAAGAACCATTGCCAAAATCAGTCCACTAAAGAGAAAGAATGATGAACTGACCACAGAGCATCCCGATGTCAAGATGATCCGTCGTCACAGGGCGGCTGAGGCAGCGGTCAAGAACTTGGAGCAGATCAAAGACAGAGGGCTCATTGATAATAGAAGCTCATTCGTTCGCTGATGTAACTCAAAAGTCGAAGGCGGTGTTGGCCAGGATTTATGTATGGAATCCGGATACAACTCCCCCTTTGAATTTCATTTTCCAATGCGATTTCATATCGATGGCATTGCGAAAAATCCTGATATTTGTCATCCTAGCATCATTGATTTTCGTGACCGGTATGGACACTCGGCCATCAGCTTTACTACTGGTGAAACGGATATTATTCCTTCACCGATTGTAAGGATCATGGAAATGGGACCTAAGTGTGCTAAGGCGGTTGGCGTCTTCAAGTCTAATGCAGGTCGAGAGTATCTCACGAAGAAAAAGCAGGTATTAGTGTATTATCTGAGAAAGGCGTTGAAGGGCTAAGTGTATCCAGGGACACTTGCTTTGCCGGTATTGCATCCTTCATATATGAAATCAACATCGAATTAGACACCGAGTAAGATTCCGAGTCGAACTCGGCCGAGCAGATGACAGACCCTCGGGTTGTTGTCTGCTCACCTTTTGCGGTTTCAGGTCTTCTCCAGTTCCGTCCTGATTTGCCGGAGAATGAATATGAGGAGGCATCTTCAGAAGCGCCTCCTCGACACACATTTTAGATGATAGGTGCATATGAAGCCATATGTCGTTCAGCACCGAGTTGTTCGAAAAGCACTACTCCGAGCTAGTTTTCGTGAGTATAATGCTGCTATTCTTCCTGCAGCTATTTTCAGACT
>JAHQWZ010000215.1 GCA_029856425.1 Candidatus Thorarchaeota archaeon | reverse complement strand
TCTGTACCAGTCATCACAATCAACGAGCCAGTGTCATCAATATCAGTAGCTGTGCCTTCTATGATGGTAGTGCCCTGATCGACTCTAACCTTCTTTCCAAGTGTGTCGCAAAGACACATGTACTCGATGAGCACAGGAGCAAAGGATTGAGCCGCTTCAATTGTGATTAACCGTCTATCAATCTCCCCCACTATACGAGAGGCAAGATGTTCGCGGGAAGTATTGGCACAAATCTCATTGTAGACTGTCGTCATGCTATTCCTAATCTGGTCTGGAAAGTCTGCACGATTGACATTCTGATTGATGCCGACCCCCAGGACGACTCCCTTCACACGGTCATCCTCCATAACAAGCTCGCTCAGAATCCCTCCTATCTTCCTTTTCCCAACTAAAATATCGTTTGGCCACTTCAGGCGAACTGGAATGACTCCCAATTTCATAATTGCTGCAGCAGAAGCGCACCCCATAAGAAGTCCTAGAAGAGGACTCAAGGAATCATCAATACGCGGCTCAAGAACTATTGAGAGATATAGACTGCCTTTTGGAGAAACCCATACGCGATCATGTCTGCCCCGACCCTCTGTCTGAGTATTAGCAACAACAACTAGACCCTCTCCTTCTCCTTCTAGCACATGCTGTTTGGCAACGGCATTTGTTGAGCTAACTTCATCCAGAACGATCAAGCGTGGTGCCAGGATTTTCGTTTCCGCACACCTCAGGATTTCAGCTTGGTCTAGCATCACTCTGCAGCCTCCGGTGACAATATCCGTCCGGATTCATTGCCGTGATTGCTTAAATAATGCAGGGTCAGAGATTTTGGCCCAAGAACTCATCAAGGGTAGTCTGACTCTTGGCTAGTTGTGGTAGCATTCGTTCCAACTTGTTCTTCTGAATGGGGCTTATTCGCTTCAGCATTTCTATCATCTGTAGTGCATTTGTAGGCCCATAACCATAGAAATGGTTGTTGAAGAAAGTATAGACAGATTCATTCTCATCAGCAAGGTTGTTCAACCGATTGCTCCATTCATGTAATTCAGCATCAGAATAGCAATAGTTGTACCAGGGATTGCTACCATGACCATGAAGACGGACATATACAAAGTCGGTAGTTACTCGCATATTGACGGGCAGTCTTGGTTCGTCAACGATAACGTGCGCTATCTGATAGTCCTCAAGCAGTCGCCAAACTCTTGATCGAATCCAGCTCTCATGACGAAACTCGATTGCATATCGATAATTGGGGTCTAGCGCAGAGAAGAAGGTTTCTAGATCACCAAAGGTGGAGATGTCCCAGGGGGGTAGCTGAATCAAAAGCACACGCAGCCTACTATTCATAGGTCTCATCTTCTCAAAGAATTCTGACAGTATCTCACCTGCCTCTGTTCTAAGGTCCAACCTGTTGTTGTGAGTCACCCTATGTGGAATCTTTGCAGTGAAGTGCTTGGTTCCAGAGAGCGTTGCCGTCAAGTAATGTACTATCGACTGTTTGAGCGGACCGTAGAAGGTCGAATTTATCTCAGCAACATCGAAGTATGTGAAGTATTGCTGAAGCATAGTTCGTCCAGAGCTATAGAATATCCCTTTCCACTCAGGATAAGACCACCCACAGGTTCCAATATGGAGTCCTCTTCTGAGTGAAGCTCCGCTCCTTAGTATACTCATACAAGATAGTCCAAAGAGGTATTGAAAAGCACCCCCAAACTCAATCCTTTTACCTGTTGACGGTAATATTCTCAGGATGTGCGGCCGATTCAACTTCTTAACTCACAGAACTGCTGTTGAGGAAAGATACGGAGTTTCAGACATAGACTTTGAAATTGTCCCCCGTTACAACATTGCACCAAGTCAGAAGATTGCTGCTGTGATTCAAGACCCAAATCTACGTCTGGTCGAGATGCGATGGGGCTACATTCCCCACTGGGCAAAGGATGAGAAGATTGGCTATAAGATGATCAACTCTCGTGCCGAGAAAGTGGCAGAGAGTCGAGTCTTCAAGAGCTCATTTCAGAAGAAGAGATGTCTGATTCCGGCTACAGGCTTCTACGAGTGGCAAAAGGTTGGAAAGGTCAAGAAGCCAATGCACGTTAGATTCGAGTCCAGAGACATTTTCTCCTTTGCAGGAATCTACAGTCATTGGAAGTCCCCCCAAGACAAGGTAGTTCTGAGCGCTTCGATAATCACGACAACACCGAATAATCTGGTCGAGCCAATTCATAATAGAATGCCAGTCATCCTGCCCAGAGAAAAAGAAGCAGCATGGCTTGATCCTGAACTACAAGATGTTGAAATCCTGAAGGAACTGCTCGTTCCTTATGATGCTGGAGGAATGGAGGCGTATGAGGTTTCAACTTATGTCAACTCTCCCAGCAATAATGGTCCAGTCTGCACTCTACCAGTGCAGACACAGTTATGATTCTATGAATCCCAACAGCTCTGGACCTTCTGCTGCTAGGTGATGTCTAGTTCTTCCTCAGGAGGTTCTTCGATAACGAGTTCGGCTTCTCGGATTTTCTTAAACTCGTCCTCTTTTCCTCTGAAGAAGTGGTAGAACATGAATATTCCAACTATATAGAGTCCTGAAACCAAAAGATATGGCTCCCTGTACAACCCTGCAGCAAGCATCCACCCACCGATGTTCGCTGCCACACCTCTGGCGAGTGAGTCTCCTGTCCTCACAACACCCATAGCTGTAGCTCGTTCCTCCCTCCTCAGGCCCTCCATGAAAAAGGCACTGGACACAGGACCAGCCATGTTCATCAAGACGCTCCTCATGACATATGCAATCACAGCAAAGTAGAGGACCGGCGCCCAAGATATCATCAGGAGGAATGGTATCGAGAGAATCTCTGTCAGGATTATTGTACGGACCTTTCCAAGTCTGTCTGAGAGTGCGGGTGCGAGGAAGTTCCCTGCGGAAAGAGTGATAGTGTTTATGCCAAAAATGATACCAATCATCGCTGCGTCTGCCTCAAATACACTCTCAAAGAAGAGATTGAAGTACATCACAATCATGCCTGCTCCAAGACCAACGGTTGATACGGATGCCATATATCCTCCAATGAGTCTCCAGTTCTTGACATTCTGAAATCCCATTCTCACCTCACGGTCCCGTGGAGGATCTCGGCTCATTGGAATTACTAGAAGGGTTGAAACCAACATTGGGAGTAGGCTAAACCATAGTGTGAAACGATATGGCCAAAGAAGATTCGGTCCCGAGATGAAGAAAGACTGGAAGAAGCCGGGGAGGAACCCTCCGAGAATATTGCCAGCAAGGACAGCTAGGAGAGATATACCACCGTTGAAACCAAACAGGTGCGCACGCTCCTCTGATGTTGATAGATCAGTGATGTATGGTGCCCAGGCGACTTGGCCAAATGCACTTGAGAGTCCAAGAATGACCTGTGATACCATCAGAGGTAGTGGATCAATTACCGTGTATTGAACTGCAACCATGCTAAGTCCTAGAAAGCTCTGGCTTAGAACTATGCTCTTCCTACTTCTCCTGTCTGTTACCATACCAGCAATAACTGCAATGGTAGCTGTCGCGAACATTGATACTGACAGGAAGAGACCTAGGAAGTCCTCTTCGAACCCAGGAATGGAAACAATATAGAGATTGAACACGACATTGCTGACACCAAAAGCGAAGGCGCCTAGAGCATTAGATGCAATCCACAGACGGGCATCCTTCTTGAAGAGTCGGAGCTTGTCAAGGTATCCTAGCTTGGCATCTTGGGTCAACGACGTTCATTCCTCAGAATCGGAACGAATCAGACTGCATTGATTCTGCCTTTATTCCTTATGCGTAGAGCATCAACCGGAAGGCTAAAACACCTCTATCATCCCCTTGGAGAATCATGAGGACCATAGACCTCCGCAGTGATACGGTAACAAAGCCCACAGATGAGATGATCGAGGCAATAGTGAAAGCCCACAAGGAGGACCGATTTGGAGACGATGTCATCGGTGATGACGAGATTGTCCATGAACTACAAGATAAAGCGGCAAAGATACTTGGCAAAGAGAAGGCGCTATTAGTCACCTCAGGTACTCAAGGAAATGTAGTATCGCTTCTTGCACAAGCCAAATCTGGAGATGAAATAGTCGTTGAGGACAGGTCTCACACCTATTCATTTGAAGGAGGCGCCATGGCATCGCTTGGAGGGCTCTATCCCAGACCGGTGAGGGGAGTTCGTGGA
>JAHQWZ010000214.1 GCA_029856425.1 Candidatus Thorarchaeota archaeon | reverse complement strand
AGTCGAGGGAAGCTGTGAGATTGGAGGATGACCTACCCGGGCGTATCAAGTGCCCCTACTGCTCGATAAGTTATGTGTATAAGGCTGGACATATTCGTGAAGACGGCACAATGTCATGCCAGAATTGCGGGAGGAATTTTCCGCCTCCGTTAGATGCCACGGCTCAATACTCACATCACTCCAATACGGACAACCAAACCTAGTAGGACTAATAGCAGGGTGATGGAATATTCCCATGAGTGATGGTTTTCATCGGTTAAACTCCAATCACTGTTTCTTTCTCACGTAGATGGCTACTATGAGTAATATGAACACCATCGCGAAGGCGAGATATAGCAGAGTCCACTTGAATGCGGTTACAAGGCTTGATATGGAGATTATTAGTTCTGAAAGATTGGGATATGATACTGCTTGCGATGCGACTAGTCCATTCTCGATATAATCTGCAACTGCAGCAAAGATTGGTAGCCACACCAGATTACGCACCTTGTCTGTCATGAGGGCGCCTGCCTTAATCACTAAAGCAAGTCCGAAGACCAATGACAGAGAGTATCCAATTGGAAATATGAGATCAAGCATGTGAACTTGCAGCCAAGTCTGTAGGCCCTCTGGTCCGAGGATATTGAACGCCTCAGTTATCTCGTTAATTGTATATGAGAACATCGTATCAGGCATATCTGCATCGCCATATACGCCATATACCAGAGTCTCTGTGAGATAGCCCATTATTGATACACTCACAGCGCTCAAAAGAATAGCCAGTAACAGATTACGAAGCGTTGCTAGACGGTACAATGCATTGGTGGCTCTCTCCATTATTCTACCTCAACCATGGATAGAGTGTGTGTCAAATAAGGTGTTCTCATTCTACATGGAAACAGTTGTTCTCACGGATAAGCTAATAAGATGAAAGCCTGAGCGTGAACTCGCTGACCATACAGCAATGGCCCGAGTGGTGTAATGGTAACATAAGGGATTGTGGCTCCCTTGCCGGGGGTTCGATTCCCCCTTCGGGCCCCATTTTCTATAATAGCTCTTTGACTAAAGTAAGTATCCAGCTCGAATTGCAGCATATTGGTGAGCAACATATGAATCGCTGAAGTCATATTAGCGATAACACAATGCTGATTTGGTGAGGGGTCTCAGCCTGCAGTGCTATGAGGGGTTTCGTCATATCTAGCTACCGACCTGGTGCGATTGGAAGGATTACGGAGCTGCACGCAAATTACTACAGCAAATACTCAGGGTTTGGTCTGCATTTCGAATCAAAAGTGGCAACGGAACTGTCCGAGTTTCTGACAAGATATGACGAAACACATGACGGCTTCTGGATTGCCCTGATTGATGATGAAGTCGTTGGTTCGATAGCAATCGATGGGATTCTGTCTGAAACCGAGGGTTATCATCTCAGATGGTATATCGTTGATGAGAAGCATCAAGGAAAAGGTATAGGGAATCAATTGTTGCAGAGAGCTATTGACTTCTGTCGGCAGAAATCAGGCACTAGAATCTATTTGTGGACAGTGTCTGGATTGGACGCTTCTCGTCATCTCTACGAAAAATACGGATTCAGCCTGGGTCAAAGCCATGATGGGACAACCTGGGGAATTAGGGCGAATGAGCAGATGTTCGAGCTAAGACTCTAGAAGCTTCATCGCAATTCTCACTTCTCCCATTGATAAAAGTGCAAATAGCAGGAACCAAATGAGTTAGAGATGCAAGACAAGAATACGCAGTGTTGAACGAATTCGTCGTCAGTTGCCCTTTAGTTTCCAGTAGGTGATTCAGTATGATTGGCTGCAGATCCACTATGGAACATACGGAACCATTTCATTGAAAGAACCGGCTACGAATTCCAGGAGTCAAGAGATAGATAATAATCACAGTGGACAGGATGATGTAAAGACAATCTCCACCAAATATGATATTGCCGATAAAAATCGCCGCATTAATCAATAGACTACCCCACCATGCCCAAATCTCCAATTTGTCCAGTGCCCATCCCATATATGCCAGAATCAAACCTAAAGCGATAACACTCACACCTGAGATTGCTAGGTAGAAAAGCAGGAATATGCCTAGGAGAATATACGCAATACCTACTAGAATCTCAAAATCTGCGAGGATTCTTACTCCCCTTGGAGCATTTGATGAGTACCAACCCGACAACATGAACCCACTGAAATTACATAATCCCAATATCTCTTAAAGGTTCAGCACGAGGGCAGGTGCAGTCCGTAATATTAGAGGTGCTGAAGCTAGCTGCCCATAGCCTTTATTTGTCAAATCAGTAGCGTTTCAGAAATTCAATAATTACAGAACAGAATGCCTCTGGTTTCGACATAACTCCTCCACGGTCAGCGCCAGCGGCAACAGCCAACTCCGCGCTGGGAATACTACGATAGATCCTAATTGCTTCCTCTAGTGGGATTGCCTCGTCCCTATCAGTCTGCAAGACTGGTGTTGGGGTAGTGTTTTTCCTGGTGGGATTTCCAGAGAATTCCTTAGGATTCAGTCTATTGATTCGCTAATGGATTGAAATCAATGAGTATGCTTGGACTGCTCATTTGCTCTTTGTAAAACCGCCGTGATGGAACTCTATCTTACAGTTTAGTTTCATCACATTGCAGTAATCTTCGATTTCTTCCTCAATTACGTCCCACATTGTGGGGTCTCTCCTAATTTGATTGTAGTATTCTGACAAATCTGGATAGCGTTCTGCAATCAATCCCATAATACGTGGAGTATTGTGACCCCTGAAGTTAAGGTTCTCAAAATGGAATTCATTTGTGATTGTTTGTGCCGCATTGATGATTACTTTCCAGTCAGTAATCTTCGGAAAAATCGGGGATAAGAATACATAGGTCGAAATGCCCATCCCCGCAACCCTCTGCAGCGCCTTCAACCGGTCCTGGGGGTTCGATGCGCGTGGTTCAATAATCCTGGCAAACTCGGTATCCAGAGTATTCATAGAAACAGCAACCTGAATGCGCTCGAATTGCTGGAACAAGTCAATGTCACGTTCAACGAGACGCGATTTCGTCAGTATCTGGATATTTGCCCTCGTGCCGATAAGACGCTCCAAGATCCTCCTTGTGTTTTCATATTTTACTTCTAAAGGAGTGTATGGGTCAGTTACGGAGCTTAAAAGAATAGTCTTACCATCATATTTCTCAGGCTTGATTTTGTCAAGGCCAAACTGCTTCACATCCAGGAAATCTCCCCATGTTTCTCCGCTATGGCCCGTAAAGCGTTTCATAAACTCCGCATAACAATAAAGGCAAGCATGTTGACAGCCGATATATGGATTGATTACATGGTCAATTCCTGGAATATTGCTTTTTGTAATGATACTCTTGGCTTCAAACGAGCTCACTTTCATATCGCTATCATCTCAACTATGACCCTGAGTCAGTTCAATCTGTCGTATTCCGCTGTTTCGTATTCTTCATAGAAGAACACTTGCTCTGGAAGCAGAGATGAAAATCAAATTATAACCATTCTTTGAGATTAGTATGGACAACTTGTATAAACAGCAATTACAGCTCTTCTAATGAGATGACCTCAACAATATCGTATGATGAAGAGCTGTCTAATGAGAAAGTCCTTTTCATTCTCAACCGAGAGAACAGCGCAGCTCTGTATTCTCATGAGTTTATCCCTGGAGGGCTAGATCCTCAGCTCCTCTCTGGATTTGTTTCAGCGATGACAAGTTTCATTGGCTCCTTGGCGGGAGGCGAGCAGACTCAATGGAAGACCGAGTATGGTGAAGACATAGTCCTTCTAGTGGAAGGTGGAGAATGGGCCATAGGTGTTATGGCGATATCAAGGGAAACAAATGAGGTTCGGAGTAAGCTCCGTCGAATTGTTCGCGAATTTGAGGAGAGTTTCCAGAGTTTCAGAGATTTTGACCGTATCGATGTAGTGGCACTATCCGATTTCGACAGATTCGTAATGCGTGTAATTGTGCTGGATAGATTATCAGAGAAATCAGTTGTGATTAGAAATGCAAACTGGGAATCGGTGATGCTACCCATTGAGTCGTCTGAGGTTTTGATGCATGTAATGAAGTTCCTTATGAGAATCAAAAGCGGGCACACAATTGAAATGATAGCAAAGAAACAACGTATGAACCTGACTGAAGTAAAGGATGTTGTCGCGCTTGCCTTTTGGCATAATGCGATCCGAGTCGTATATGTTCCTACGAGAA
>JAHQWZ010000213.1 GCA_029856425.1 Candidatus Thorarchaeota archaeon | reverse complement strand
CGAGTTTCTGGAGTACAGCGTTCTCCCAAATTTCCAGGTCTACCATAGAATCGACTCATATTCTCTGATTCCCACACTTGAGAAGCAAGCTCATCAGCTCTATTCCATCTAAATGTGAAGGATTTACTGGAAAATTGACCTTATGCCTGTATATAGGCTTGATGTGACAAAGCGGTGGTCCGCCCGAAGTAATTTCCACAACATCCCTCTCGACATTCCTGAGCCGTCAAAGGCAGGTTTAAGATTGAAAACCTGGTGCCCATTTTACAATAGCCATGAATCCTGTACTGCAATCAATCCTCGCTATTATACCAAATTGGGCCGATGCCGAGGAACTAGTCATTGAACGGATTGGTGGGCTCACTAACACGAACTACTGTGTTAATGTAGACGGAGAACAGTTCGTTTTGCGTGTGAGTGGAAGAAACACAGAGAGTCTTGGCATAAATCGTGAACATGAATTTGAAGCCTTGAAGGCAGCTTCTGCCGCGGGAATTGGACCGGAGGTTGTCCATTTCATAAAGCCTGAGGGGCATCTGGTGACACGTTGGATAGATGGACGCCATTGGACGTATGAAGAGTATCGCAAGCCAGACAGCATACGTCTGATGGTGGAAACGATTCGGCGCCTACATGCCTTAAATAAAGTCGAAGCAAGGTTCTCACCTTTTAATCGTGTGGCATCGTTTACCCAAAAAGTACTGGATTTAGGAGTGAAATTGCCACAGGATTTTGACACTTTCCTGGAAACTACGCAGTCTATTCAAGATGATCAAAATCGAGACCAATCGAATTGGTTGCGATTCTGTCACAATGACCTTGTTGCGGTAAATTATCTGTACTCTGATGAAGAAAAGAAGATTACCATCATTGACTGGGAGTTCGCAGGAATGGGGGACCTCTACTTTGATTTGGCGACGCTTGCATATACTCATGATAACGTAGGCCCCATCTCACCTGAACTAGAGGAGTTTATGCTTGCTTGCTACTTCGGCGAAATCCAAGATGAATTCCGAATACGCTTAGCTGGGATGAAGTTCATGCTGATGTTCTTCTCAGCTATGTGGGGGCTTTCGCAGCACGGAATGCAAAAGGCCGGTCTGATCCATGAGGTTCAGGGATTTGATTATCTTGAATTCGCTCAGTATCTTTTTGCTCATGATGTTAAGGAACGTCAGCATGATTACTTAGCTTTGAAGGGTAAAATTTCAGAATTACTGCCGCTTCTTGAGAAAGATAATACCGACAATCAGAATCGCGCCTGTCACTCCAACGCCAGCAAATAACAATGACAGAGGAAATTCCGGCAAATCTGAATATGTTGTAGTGGTTGTAGTAGTCGTCGGTGATGTGGGATGCAAGTCAAAGCTAAGCGGATTTGTACCATTTAGAAATTCTTCAATGTTTGTATATCCATCAGAATCTGGGTCCTCTGAGGAATCGTCTAGAAGAGGGTTCAAGCCATATTCAATCTCCCATGCATCTGGCATATTGTCCTGGTCAGTATCTCCACTTAATGGATTAGTTCCGAAGAGATACAGCTCATTGTCAAGCAATGAATCTGAATCTGAGTCTGGTGAATTCGAATCTGTTCCAAGAACGGACTCAGTCAGAGAAGATATTGTATCGGAGTCAGGATCAACATCCGACAGGCAGCGAGTTCCTGTGAATTCATTCGTGCTACCATATCCCTGCCAGAAGATACGATAACCGCTCCCTGTGATATTGAATACGTATGTGTAGCCATTTGCCTGCACGATTAGTTCTAGGTCGGCATCATTATCGATATCCCACAGAGTTGGCGAAGCATGCATTGTTTCTTGGAGCGTTGGATGATCAATTAGTGGTGTAGTGAAGCTCCAAATCTGGTTGCCAGTTGCACCATCTAATATGTAGAGTTTTCGAGAGTTGAAGCCACCACCGATTATAACATCGAGGACATTATCATTATTCGCATCAGCAAGTGCAGGCGAGGAGTAAACAATGACTTCATGTGGTACCTCCCACAGTTTTGTACCATCAGTTCCATTCAGAGCTATAACTCCAAGCGACCATCCCATGACCACTTCTAATTTTCCATCATTGTTGATATCCCCAAGGGCAGGACTTGTTCGTGAACCTGGGGAACGATCGTATCTCCAAGCTATACTTCCATCAAGCCCATTGTATAGTATGACCTCTCCATCATGACTTGCTCCAACAGTGACCAGGACATCCACATTTCCATCACCATTGACATCTCCAATCACTGGAGCCTCAAGTACAGTCACTTCAGAATACGAATCTGACCAGAGAACTGACCCATCTTCTGCATTCAACACGTAACATATTCCATATGGATCAAAGTCCGACCAACCTTGGCAATGGACTATCTCAAGTTTCCCATCTCCATCAACATCGCCAACAGCACCTGGTCTCGAATAGGTGTCAGCATTATGTCTTTGAAACTGCCAAAATAGAGAGCCATTATTCCTGAGAACATGAAGTCTACCATCATTCCCACCAACTAACACTTCAAGCTTGGTGTCTCCGTCGATATCAGATAATGTGGCGGAACTGGTCGTGCCAGATGCATCAGCTATAGGATAGTTCCATATTAGAGATCCATTCAATCCACAATATGCCTTGATACTATATTCATCTGGTACGATTACATCCGGAAGATCATCACCGTTGAAATCACCTAAAACTGGTGCTCCACGCCCGCCTCTTGCAGTAGCCTCCCATTTTATAGACCCATTTAATGCATCTAATGCATATACCTTGTCGACATATACACCTGTATTAATTATAACCTCTAATCGCCCATCCGCATCAAGATCACCAATTGCAGGTGCTGCTTCACGAATTGCGCAGGTATGCTGGAATTTCCAAATCTCGGTGAATTCGGGAATTGATAAGTTGGCAGTGCTAGTACCTGCCTCAGATGATTTTGAAACAAGCAATTCTGACGAGTTTAATTCTGGCTCTGATGATGTCGGATTTACTCCAGTACAAAAGAGGATAAGAAGCACAATAACAGTCACTACTCGCAAGCGATGCATGCCACTCATTTCTACCAATCTCAAGTGAGTTGAATCAAAGATATATTCTTTCTGGAGCACATGATGACTCTATGTATTGAATTTGGATTGATGATTAGAGAACCCGATGATTGCATGGTGGACCGGGCGAGATTTGACCAAGCGACGATTTCTGTCTGAGGAACCTACGACACGCTTGAACGGATGATTATTAGCCAACTTCGGATACTAGAATGCCGATTGGTTAGGGACAAGAGGTTGTCTTGATGAATAGACGCGAACTGCTTGTAGCTACGATTGTTGTACTCGTTCTCTTACTAGCTTCTCTCCTCTATCTCGCTTCACAAGGATTTTGGAATGGGACAACCGATTCTTCACCTGATATTATCATACACAATGGTGAAATCCTGACTATGGAGCAATCCCCTGCACAAGTCGAAGCAATAGCCATCCAAGGTGAGTACATAGTCGCCGTGGGTGATGAGAATGATATCCTCGCGATGGCAGGACCAAACACCCAATTCATCGACCTTGAAGGAAGAGCACTTCTACCGGGTTTCATTGATGCTCATTCTCATCATATAGGTGACCGCGAATATGTGAACCAGTCAACACCAGAGGAGGTGATTGAATCAGTCCTTAGCTCTGGATGGACAAGCATTTCTGAACTCTTTGTGAATCAAGATCGCTTAGATGAGCTCATAGCTTTAGATCAACAGGACAATCTTCGTATTCGTGTCAATACCTATCTTCCATTGGGCTATGAGTTTGATAGGTTTGGCGACTGGTATCAGGCCTATCAACCCGGACAGGAGTATAGTTCAAAGTTGAGGATAGCAGGAGTGAAAATCTTTATGGACAGCTGGTATACCAATTGGCTTCACTACTTCGACCAGACTGAACTAGACTCCCTGGTACAACAAGCTCATGATGACGGATTTCAGATAGCTATTCACAGTGTAGTTGATAATGCTACAGATGTTGTTCTAAACGCTCTAGAATCCGCCTTAGATGGGCAATCGAACCATCTTTATCGTCACCGAATCGAACATCTTGTCCTACTCAGAGACGACCAGATACAGAGGATTGCTGACCTAGGAATTATTGCTTCATTCCAGCTCACCTGGTTCAATTCAGACTGGACGCAAGCAGAATCATGGCCATACTTGCAGAATTGCTCACACCTCG
>JAHQWZ010000212.1 GCA_029856425.1 Candidatus Thorarchaeota archaeon | reverse complement strand
CAGCCTCCTCTGACCATTCACGTCCGTTCTTGAGGAAGTACTGTCCTCCACATTCAAACTCGTGAAGCTCAACCTCCAGCCCGCTGGTGCTAGACACGGCCGTTTTCATCACATCAACAGCTTCTGGAACTACTTCCCTACCTATCCCATCTCCAGGTAACACGGAAATCTTGTACTTCCTCGTCAAATGGCTCACCTAATAGCTTCCTAACCATCCCAAGTCATTACCCTCATCGTCCAAGAGGTTTACCATGGTGTCCATCCTTTTACCATTCGCATATCGAATTTGGCATCTTATTATGAAGGGTTTCTTGCATTTGTTACATTCAACAGCCCAATTCTCAACTACATTTTCAATGTCCCTGCCAGTTATCTTCTCCGGCTCTCTATTCATTTCTATAAGTGTAAGTTCCTTGCCATCACATGCGTATGTGCATTCCTTCAGAGGAATTCCTTCCATGCCTCTTCTCCCAAGGGCAACGAACACCTGATCTGGAAGGTCGTCGAGAGTTGGTTTGCTTGTCAAATGAGAACACTCCTTAGCACTGACTCTACTGGTATCGGATAAATCAGATGGTGCAGCACCTGTATCAGTACTACCGCTAAAGATTAATGATACCACAGAGTAATAGGCTTCATGCGGCTTTTCACTTACTCACGGCTCGGAGTGTCATCAATTGGTGTTGAGGTTGAAGGTGGGATTCTCGATCTTCCGGACGCTGCTCGATATTTTGGCTCTACCTACCTCACGGATGGACAGAGATTTCCAACAACCATGAAGGACCTTCTCACTTGGGAGACAGGAATAGATGCCGTTAGGTCTATAGTAGAGAAGTTTGAGAAGCTCCCCGTGCTTCAGCGCCCTCTCGTTTTTCCTACTTATTCTGTAAAAATTCTAGCCCCAATATATCGGCCTGGAAAAATAGTAGCTCTTGGTCTGAATTACAAGGAGCATATTGAAGAAACAGGAAGAGAAACACCCGGATTTCCATTAATTTTCGCCAAATTTTCATCTTGTGTAGTGAACCCTGATGATGTAATTCCTATGCCCAAGGTTTCAGATAAACTGGACTGGGAGGTAGAGCTTGCGGTTGTTATTGGAAAGACCTGCAAAGATATCGATGAAGAGAATGCTCTAGACTACGTGGCTGGCTACACAATAATCAATGACGTGAGCGCCCGAGACCTTCAGAGTGGGGACGTTCAATGGATAAGAAGCAAGTCTCTTGATGGCTTGGGACCTCTAGGGCCATGCATCGTCACAGTCGATGAGCTGGGAGATGGTTCAGGTCTGACGATGCAGACAAAGATCAATGGTGTTGTAAAACAGGACTCAAGCACATCCCTGCTCCGTTGTGGTGTACGTCGGATAGTTTCTCATCTGTCGCAATCCTTCACCCTTGAACCAGCTGATATAATTGCGACAGGTACACCATCGGGAGTAGGATTCGCAAGAGATCCGCCTGAATTTCTCAAGCCCGGTGATCAGATGGAGCTCTACATTGAGAAAATCGGTTATCTAAGAAACAGAATAATTTCAGCCAAGTAAAACACCATATTATGTGAAATTCACTCTGATCATCTGACCTCGACGAAACTGCGCTCTTATCGCTATGACTTCTGGAGCAACAAGATGCAAGTTGACCTCCTCATTATCTACTAACGCCTTCTTAGGTGTCCACTCTGAACCAAAGACTATGAACACGGATTCCATCCTTCTCGCATCTCTGATGACTGTAAGCTCCAGTTGATTACGTTCACTGTCCCATAATTGGTCTTTGATTTCGACGGCTCCTTGGGTGAAATGCATGCTTGTGCTTAGAACCGATGGCACAAGAGACTCTGGTCTGATTGCAAGCAGCTTTACAGAGTGAGGTTTTAGATCCGCTATATTCACCATCTTCTCGACCATCCCTTCATACTGCTCAGTCCAGAACTCAAAGAGATGGTGAGGAAGGTCATCATCTAGTCCGATTTCTCTCAATGAGAATTTGACATTGATAGGCGCCTCACCAAAATTGAACACTCCTACAGCTGCCCAACTTCCCATGGGGGTCTCTATGGGGAGTGCAAAAAGTCGAGGGTTTGCTTCCACCAATGAATCAACTGCAACTGCACTCCTGGAATATACCGGGAGGAGCTTGTCGAACATATGGAGGCGATCTTCAGAAAGCTCCTCAATGCGGTCGCTCATCAATAGCATTCCTCCACTAAGTGCAATAGCTGTCATCCATAAGCGCAGCTCTTCCAGCGTTGTATTGGTGTCTTGATGACGTAGCATCACACAATCGGGGTCATTCTTCCACCATCTATCATGCATGAAAGCTCTGGTCAGTGTGTTAATAGCAGCCGGATACGTGCCAAGGCCGCCCTCCCCTTCATACATCCAAACTGGTCCTATGTCCGCACCAATTCTCATTCCATTCACAATTCCAATGCACGGTCCTAGGGGTGCTCCACAACCCAGAATGAAAGAGTCACCCACGGCTTTGCGGATGGCTTCAAGTCCATGTCTAATCGCCTGTCCTCGTGTCATGAAGGGGTCCTGACGCCTTCCCTCTACTGCAGCGTCGTATAGGAAATCAATCTTGAAATACTCATAACCATCAGAACGGAAACGCTTGAAGGTCGCCTCCAAGAATGATATTACTTCTGAGTTGGTGAGGTCAAGAGCATAATAGTCGCCAAGCCAAAGAGGATTCTGGCCAGCTACTATTGGCTTATTCTCATCATCTTTTACAAACCAATCGGAATTTTCCTTGAACAACTTGGAATGTTGAGATGCAATAAATGGTGCAGTCCAGATTCCTGCTCTATATCCTGACCCATTAATACTATCAACTAGAGCACTCAATCCCATCTGGAACTTATCATTGGGTTCCCAATCACCAATTGCCCTCTGGTAGCCATCATCCAATTGAATCCATTCAAGTTCCTTTCCGAATCGCTCAGAGAGCAGCTTTGTATTCGCCTTCATCTCACCCTCGTCAATGACAGTGTAGTAGTAGTACCAGCTACACCAACCTGTAGGAACATTTTCACACGAAATAGCAGTCATAGTTTTGCCAACGATTTCCGCATATTGAATTAGATCTGAAAGCCCGTCATCACTTACCAGCACGACGAGCTCCTCCGAAGCAAAACTCTGGTTCTTGGGAACAAGGGCCCCATCTCCGAGCGAAGATGCAACAATTCGTGATAGCCTGCTTGTTTCTTTCTCTCGTCCGTGCAGTGCTATTTCAGAAAGCTGGTTTGCCATTGTAGAAAAGCCTACAGTGAGGGCACGTTTAGACTTGACATTGCTGAGCACACTGAAGAAGTGGCTCTTGTTCTCTCCTACTTCCAATTGCCGTGCCTGACTAAGGTCCCACGACTGGAAACCATTCCTAAAGAATCTAAGATCTTGACCATTCCATCCAGTGTATATCCTGGATTCATTTTCGATATCAATCGCAAGTGGATTGAAGGCCAGTATACTCACATCTTCAGACTTGTTTCTGAACATCAAAAGACAGTTATACCCTCTCTGATTCCTATTTATACTGAACCTCACATTGAGTTCCGTTCTCTTGTCAGAGTCGGTCAGCTTCAAGACTACAACCTTTCCTTCTCCTCGTTCATCCTTGTAATCTACTGAACTGAATGACCTATAGATCATCTTTCTGGAATCTAGAGTCTGTAGCTCTGTTTGTATCTGAACATACGCGTTGGAAAAATACATTATTTGGTCATCCACTGAGGCCAAGGAAATCGTACCTAGTCTCGTATTGAAATTAAGAGTGACCAAATCATTGCTCAAGCTGATTGATTCCTCGCCAACCTCAAGCTTGCAGTAAGGGCGATCTTTCTCCATTCAACTTGCCTCCTAGATTGTGATGTCCAAGGCTTTCCCTCTTATTCTTTGCCCGAAGTGTCTAACTCTAGGATTGCATAGTGCAGAGAGCTGAATGAGTCAGAGCTCTGACGCCCTTTTCATGGCATCATCCGCCTCTTCATACTCGAAGAGTCGCTTGTGGGCGCTAGCCAACATCTCCCAAGCTTCCTTGTCTTTTGGCTGGAGTTCCAAGTATCTCTTCATGTATCTCTTGACGCACTCCAAATCCTTGAGATTCTCACAGCATTTTGCACCGTAGAATAGTGCTCGCTTGTGGTCCATCTCAGGACCCATTTGTTCCCGGAAGATTTTAAGGGCTGCCTCCCATTCCTGATTGT
>JAHQWZ010000211.1 GCA_029856425.1 Candidatus Thorarchaeota archaeon | reverse complement strand
CTCTTCCCTATGAAATTAGCTGAAACTATGGTTGCAGATGACCGCAAAGCACTATCGGAAGGCCCCCTTCAGGTCTTGCAGAGAGTGCCCGATGCAAGAGGAGTTATGCATTACTATCAGACCTCCAAGTTTCCGATAGTCAGAGAAGGCAAACCAACACTGCTTGGAGGCCTCGCTCTTGATGTGACAGACAGAATCCAAGCAGAAGAAAGAATCTTGGAGTCGGAGAGAAAATACCGTAGGCTCTATGAAACTATGGAGGACGGATTCGTAAGCGCCGATCTAGATGGACGGTATCTCGAGTTCAATGCCGCTTATCTACAGCTCTCGGGGTACTCAAGTGAAGAACTTCGAGGAAAGACATTCTGGGACCTGACTCCACCACAATGGCATGAGATGGAGAAACGAATAAATCAGGACCAAACACTTGTGTTAGGATATTCCGACATCTATGAAAAGGAACTATTGAGAAAAGATGGCATTATCATCCCGATTGAAATTAGAGTCACGCTGATTCGTGATGATGACGGTAGTCCAATCGGTACATGGGCAATCGTTCGTGATATTTCACTACGAAAGAAAGCTGAAGAGAGTCTTCGGGAAGAGAGAGATACCGCTCAGCGGTATTTGGATATTGCAGGTGCAGCAATCGTTGTTGTCGACATTGATGGCATGATTCAGCTGGTCAATCGGAAGGGACTTGAGATACTAGGGTACGAGGCTAGTGAAGTCATAGGACAATCCTATTTCGAACTTTTCTCCCCCAGAGGCAAGGCCCATCAAGAGAAAGGCATTTTTGCGGACGTCATCAAGAAGGGTGAAACATTCTCCGGCCGATATTCGCGGTCGCTTGTTAACAAGTTTGGAGAAGAGCGTTTGGTGACCTGGGAGTACCAGCTTCTGACAAATGAGATTGGAAATGTCATTGGGATAATTGCCTCAGGTGAGGATATAACTGAGAGAGATAGAGCCGAACGTGCTCTAAGAGAGTCTGAAGAACAATACAGATCCACTCTTTGGGCCATAAGCGACGCGATTCATGTTGTGGATACTGATCTCAGAATCTTGCTGGTGAATCCCGCTCTCGAAATCTGGATTAATAATCTGAATCTCAGTCTAGACTTCTTGGGCAGGAGAGTAAATGAGGCATTTCCATTCCTCCCACAGTCGATTATAGATGAGTATCAGATGGTCTTCGAAAAAGGAGAGATATTCACCAACGAAGAGAGGAATGTTCTCGATGGAAGAGTGTTAATCACCGAAACCACAAAGATACCAATCATCAGGGAAGGTAACGTAGTCCAAGTTGTAACGATAATCAGAGATGTCACAGAGGCCAGAATCGCAGATCAAGCTATCAGAGACTCAGAAGCGAAATACAAGCAATTAGTGGAGCAGTATACACAGGGAGTGGCCATTGTTAAGGGTCCACCGCTTGACATTGTCTTCGCTAACGCGGCACTTGGAAGAGTGCTGGACCTTGCCCCTGAAGAGTTGATTGCGTACTCTCATGAAGATATTCTTAGTATCATCCACCCAGAGGATTATGATGAAATCCTAACGAGATTCAACGGTTTGATGGAAGGCAATCGTCCTGGCGACGTCCCATTTGGATTTAGGCTTGTACGCCCAAGTGGCGAGATTCGCATGGTAGAGCTCTTGGGAAGAAGAGTAGAATACGAAGGCCAATCCGCTATTCAAATCGCTGTGGCGGATATAACTGATAGAATCAAAGCAGAAACGGAACTCAGAGATTCAGAGGAGAGATACAGAAGACTTGCGGAGGAATCACTTCAGGGATTTGCAATCATTCAGGATGGGAGATATGTCTATGCTAATCCATCCTTTGCCAGAACACTTGGATATAACGTTCATGAATTGCTGCAGTTCTCTGCTGAGGATGTCTGGGACTGTATTCATCCTGCTGACCGGGCAGAACTTCGTCGCAGAAACGAAGACATGAGCGCGGGGCTGGATGTGGCGCCGCGACACAGATTCCGGTATGTCCGAAAAGATGGCTCAATCAGATGGGTTGAGTCCTTTGTAGGACAGATAGAATATGAAGGAAGACCAGCGATTCAAGTCCTGGATATTGACATAACAGGGCGAATGAGGTCTGAGAAGGCACTTCGAGAGAGTGAAACTAAATATCGGCAGCTAGTCGAGCAATCATCTCTGGGTATCATGATTATAGAGGGATTGCCACTGGAGATTAGCTTTGCAAATGAAGCGATGGCAAAAATAAGCGGCTTTACTGTAGACGAGCTGCAATCCCTGACTCAGGAGCAGATAGAGGGATTCATTCACCCCGAAGATTACGAGTTCATTGGCAAGTTGCTTGCTTCCTCCCTGAGTGGAACTCCCATTTCTGACTCTCCAGCTGTCATTAGAGTCATCCGGAGCGATGGAAGGATGCTCTGGGTCGAGGTTGTGGGTGATAGAATCGAGTTCCAAGATAGGATAGCAGTTCAAGCTACTGTTGTTGATATCACTGAGCGCGTTATTGCAGAGAGGGAGCGAGAACGAGCGGAGCAGGAACTGAAGACTGCAGCTGATACTTCACTCCTCTATCTCGATCTATTAGGTCACGACATGCGTAACAAACTACAGGCAATCCAGATGGCTGTTGAACTCCTCCAGTTTGATGAAACTCGGCCAGGGGCTATGCCCGTAATTGCAAGAGTGATTGACCTAGTCTATTCAGCTGAAGCATTGATTCAGAAGGCTCATGCTACCCGTGGATTGCTCCTAGCGCCTTTGGAAACAGTTTCGCTTTATGATGCTGTGAAAGCATCAGTATCATCCTTCGAGCAGAAAGAGAACGATGTGGCCATTGAATTGGACTGCCGGGCTTCTGCTGTCACAATAAAAGCTGATGAGTACATTGGGCATCTTCTCAATAATGTACTCGAGAACGCCATCATTCACAATCCATCGGATGAGAAGCATGTCTGGGTCACTCTGAGAGAGGAGAAGGGTGGATATGAGGTGTTGGTGGCTGATAATGGCCAAGGTGTTTCTGATATGATGAAATCAGTGCTTTTTGATCAAGAACGACGCTACGGTGGCCTTGGATTGCATCAGGCAAAACGGATTCTAGCAAAATATGGCGGCATGATAGAGGCTTCAGACAGGGTCCCTGGTGATTACAGCAAAGGTGCGCTCTTCCGATTGTGGTTCCCCAAGCATATCCCCTAGGCTGATGCCGCTTCGGATTTGGGAATATATTTCATTTCTGGACTGTTGCCCATTGTAGATTATGAAGGATTAGCTAATATACTGAACTTTTGCGAACCTAAGTTTGTACGGATGATTTCGAGCATCCCTTTTGCTGAGATCTCTAAGTTCGATATTCAATGTCTTTCTCGCTCCATCAATCCACAGCTCCCGAGCAGCTCTAGCCGTAATGCTGGCGGCAGCCACCGCAATCTCGTCTTCTGCATGATGATGCTGCACTAGCTTGACTGAATCAAGGTCCATAACTCTAGCAATCCTATCTCTGGTCTTTGCCCTTGCAAACTCATCGACAACAATTTGCACTCTGGACCTTGAAGAGGGCTTAATTCCCTTAGACACCTTTGAGATTGCTATGGAGTGAGCCCAAGCTAGTAAATCATTGAGGTTCTTTCCCTCTTCGTGTAGCTCAGCTAGACGTTTGTTGAATTTCTCAGGTGAAATGAGCACTGTGTGTCTAGCCAGACTGTGCGCTTTAATGTCATTGTCCAATTCCATGATTCTTTGCACGGAGAGAGCTTTGCTGTCCATGACCCCATGCGCCCTGAGGTATCTTGACTGCTCGGATGAAATGGCCACAGCGGAAACAACTAGTGGCCCGAGCCATTCACCTTTCCCTGCTTCATCAGAACCAATCACAATTTCAAATCGCCCACCTTCCTTCATCTCAAGTACGATGTCCTTCAGAAGGGATTCAGAGATTTTTCCAGAAGCTACAACTTTTCCACTAGTGTAGCCTATTATGGTGCCTCCTGCAAACTTAACTCTGAATGCCTCGTAATCATTGGTTGGTTTCGTATCTGAAACTTGCGAGCTTTTGAGAAGTAACTTATGGAGCTCCTTGACTCGATCTGGTTCCACTTTGATTACAAATGGGGACAGAGTAACTCCTCCATACCTTTGTGAGCCATTAAATTACGTTTTCACTAGGTTATCTATTTAAGATGAATGACATCACCTAAAGTCACGACTTCTCGATCTG
>JAHQWZ010000210.1 GCA_029856425.1 Candidatus Thorarchaeota archaeon | reverse complement strand
CTTTGTCATTGGCACATCTGATCCCCATTATGACACAGAAATCTTGAATGAAGTTAGGAAATCCACCGATGGAAAACTGATAGTAATTGAGGGAGCAAACCATAGTATGGAGGTTCCAGGTGGTGTCAGGGACTCCATAAAGGTGATGGCTGATATCATTGAGGGTATACGACAGTTTCTATGGCCAGTTGACAAGTAAGAGAAAGCACTGGCTAAGGCTTCCTTAGCACTAGAACCCACTCTCCGGCAATGCGCTCTCTTCTTGGTATTTTGATGAAATGCCTGATGACACCTGAGAAGAATGATTTCTCAATCTTGAATCCTACATCATCAGAGGTGGCAATCTCTGTCAGTATTTGATGCGACTTGACTAGGTTACCTCTGATCACATTGTTTCCAATTACCACGCAGTAGTAGCTCTTGGGTCGAAGTACTCGATACATTTCCATGAGTTGATCCTTCATATCCTCAAAGAACTTGAATACAATGTAGGAACGACGTGGGTCTCTCGAATAGATCTTCTTGAGAAGAGGGTCCAGCGAATCGAATCCTGATGTTCTTAGATGGGAATATTCATCCTTGTAGACGGTCTCGGTCCCGATGTACTTGCGCTTCATATTCGACAGGGGACCATCTCCAACAAGCCCCAGCCAATACATCTCAAGTTGATGAGTGCGCGGATAATCCACAGCATTGATGTATGGCGGGGAAGTTAATGCGAGGTCTATGGAATCATCATCGAGACCTGTTTCTATAGCATTGCCAATCGGAAGTCGAACGTCACAAAAATCGAGCGTCTTAGAGATTTTTAGCAATTCAGACATTGAAGCACAATGATTAATCAGTGTTTCAGCAAATTTCTTGTACGTATCACCCGGCGAGATTGTCTTTACCACATTCTTCCGAAGGACAGTTCGTGTGCAGTGAGGGTCTGCATTCGACACATCTCGAATAATAGAGGAAAGGATGACTCGAAAGAAATCATCGATATTTCGCCACTCACCTTGATCTATGTGTCTTGATAGAAGAATCTCGATGCTCTCGCTGATGATTGCCAACTCTTGCAGGACAAATGAACGGAACCAATTGTCACGATAGTGAAATTCAGGAATCGAGGGTCTGTAATTTGACGAGTTGATTAATTCTTGAATTTGCGTTGTCAGTGCCTGTACCGCAAAAGAAAGAGTATCCGAATCAATAGGGGTTGTCTTTGCCCTTGTAATTAGACGAGCAATTGGATCTATGTCTATTCCAATTGCAACCCGCTTGTTTAGCAGTGCTTCCAAAACAACAGTCCCACTTCCACACATCGGGTCTAGAACAATATCACAAGTGTTGGAATACTTCCGTATCAAGTACCTTGGCAGTTCAGGAAAGAACTTTGCAGGAAACTTGTGAATCCCATGTGTCAGATATGATTGGTCATTACTAATAATGAGAATCTTACCCTGATTTGGAATGTCAAAATGTGGATCAATATCTCCCTCAACCTCAATCACCTCACTCGGCTCTTCTTGAGCTTCTTCAGAGAGCATCGATGTCAATATGTCCACTTTTTTGGAACCACCCTTATGCTGTTTAAGCCTGCTGGAATTCAGAAGTAGCTGTGACCCTTATATGTTAAATACCAGTACTGCGTGCCGTATATAACCCTCCTGAGGGTTATGTAACTAGAAGGAGATAGGATCTGAAATGTCAGATATAAAGAAGATTGGAGATTTATTGATCCTGATTGGTGGTATCGTAGGTTTGATTCAGGGTATCCTTTTGGTAATTGGAATGCCCTTCACAATCCTTCCCGGATTAGGCGATTTTGGTGTTGGACCACTAATTTGGGGTATATTAGCAATCTTGTTCTCACTGATTGCCTTGGTAAATAGTGGATTCCTTAAGATTAGTGCACTTGAGTTCAGCAATAAGTG
Source organism: Candidatus Thorarchaeota archaeon (assembly GCA_029856425.1). GTDB lineage: Archaea > Asgardarchaeota > Thorarchaeia > Thorarchaeales > Thorarchaeaceae > SMTZ1-83. The sequence goes on along the minus strand of JAHQWZ010000210.1, from coordinate 2,297 downwards.
GCTAGTTGTGCTGATCATGGGTATTCTTATGTATCTGTTCAGCAGCGGCCTTGGTGGCGTTCTCGTCATCATTGGCGCGATTCTACTAGTGCTGAAGTAAAGGCTTGCTCGGCACCGGTTCTTTCTAGCTGGTGCTAGCATTCTATTTTTCTTTTGAATCATTATTTGACTGCTGAGATTGCTTTGTCAAGCCTCTCAACAGCATCATCTAAGTTTTCCTTGGTAATGATGTAGCTCGGTGTAAATCGAATAACATTCTGCCCAGCTCCAAGCACCCATAGCTTTTGCTGTTGGACTGCATTCTTCACTATACTGTTTCGAAGCTTTGGTGCTTTCTCTTTGGTCTTTTTGTCTTTAACAAACTCTATACCGACCATCAATCCGATTCCTCGGACATCTCCAACAACCTCATATTTGTCCTTTAATTCATTGAGGCGCTTCATCAGATAGGCTCCATTCTCTGCGTTCTTCTTGAGATAATCACCGTCTTCAAGCGTCTTGAAAATCCACAAGGAGAGAAGAGACATCTTTGGTTCAGCCGAGAATGTTTCTGAATGACGTGCACCGCCAGTAAACATTGGAGCTGGACCTATTGATGCGCCCATAGGATAACCGCCGCCTATCGCTTTCCCCATGGAGATATAGTCAGGTACAACACCGTGATTCTCGATGGCACACCATTTGCCAGTCCTGCCCATTCCAGCCTGAACTTCATCAGACATAAAGTAAGCACCAATCTCACGTGTCAGCTCAAATATCCCTTGGACTGCCTTGGCCGGAGGGACAATAAGACCTCCTTCACCGCAGAGCGGTTCCATCACCGTGGCTGCAATGTCAGTACCCTCTACTTGGAGCGCATACCTTAGAGCCTCAACGCACTCAAGACTGCAGGTTTCTTCAGTGGTGCCATATGGACAACGATAACAATATGGATAAGAAACTCGAATTACATCCAGACCCTGTGGAAAGCCACTCTTATGCTTGGAGTTTGATGCTGTGAGTGCAAGAGCGTATCCTGTACGACCATGGAAAGCAGGTCTGAAGCCAATGAATCGCTTCTTCCCCGAGAGGTCAATTGCAGACTTCAGGCATCCTTCGACAGCACGACCACCTGAAGTTGTAAATACAACACGTTTCTTGTGAGTGCCAGGTGTGATTCCGGCTACACGTTCAGCAAGAAGTGTCTGTGGTATAGCATCAAAATCCATCCCTGGAAGTTCCTTGATAACATCGATGATACTCGCCTCAAAATCGATATATGGCTTGTAGCGAAGCCCTAATGCTCTAACGGCCACTCCACCAGTAACATCTAGATATTCTGTTCCTTCAACATCGAATAGCCTTACTCCTTCTCCAACAGTGTGGTCAAGACAGCCATAGATATCCCGGTCTTGGGTAGTGAGTGCGAGAGCTTCAGCTGCTCTTCTTTTCCAATACTCATTGGTCATCATTTCTTTGTCTATATCAAATCCAAGATTCTTCAGAATCTGAATATGTTTATCATCCATATTATCAACCTACCAAAGACTGAATAGGCGTCTGGGGAATGAGACCCCATTATCTAATTTGCGATGTAGGCGAGGCCATTAGCCGATCTATTTTCTAAATACTAGGAGCAGTCCCCCTATTAGAATCATTAAGCCTGCGAGTGTGTAGAGGCTTCTGAGCCAAGCTATCGGATCTAATGTTATTGCAGGATATGAAACAATCAGGATGATTATGAATCCAAAGAGGCTTAGGAGTGCCCCCGACTTTTGCACCTTCCATGAGATAAACCCGCATGCATCAAATGCAAGAGATACCAATACTATGATAGCAATCCCAAGAAATATCTGTATTAGTCCCTCTAAGGACCCAGGACTGGGACCAATCATAGCCATATAGATCCTCTCAAAAGCAGAAACAAGAAGGACAAGACCACCCAGAACAGTGAAGCCCTGCGCAGCACCTTCAGCTTTGCAACCCATTTCCAATTTTCCTCCGCAAGAACTGCCAAACCCTACTGGCTCCATGCTAGTATTTAACCATCCCGTATCAGACCCAGATAATACACACACCTGTATTTGTCGGAGGTCATTACGATATGACGGTTGGTCATAATTCTTAGAGGTGGCACATACGAGATACTCCAGCTATGATGGAAATAAATGCACTGAACGACCAGTACGACTTGACAAGACTGAGGGACATATCATCATTGAGGGTCGTTCGTACCCAGCCCGAGAGATTGTTGAGGCTCTCGCACAGAGCGGCTACACTGAGTTAAGGGCAGTTGGAGATTCGTTAGTGCTTGGAAA